>NZ_JBWQOJ010000033.1:0-37696 GCF_056591795.1 Maritimimonas sp. 2210JD6-3
GGTTTTGCTGCAAATCCCATTTTTCATCTTTTTGACCAATCCTTGTAAACCCCTACAAACAGGGGTTTTGTGAAGCAAATAGATTATATACCGTTGCGTGAGCACGGTACCCTCTTGCTTCTCCTTTTCGTCACGCCATGGCGTGACGAAAATCCAAACAAACTGATTTAAAAATCAGTTGCTACATATTCTAAAATATTGTTGAGTATGATCAATAAGGAAAGTCAAATCAAAAGTGGATCGACCATACTGAAAATTTAAAATTTCTGTTTTTTTAAAGTTATGAAATCTAATGTTATTGAACTATAGGTATATTAAATCAAATCGATTCAAATAATATGATTATCTGAAAAGCTATAGTAATTGCCATTTGGAATGATGATTAAATGATCGAGTAATTTAATATCAAAAAGTGTAGCTGCTTTCTTTATTTTTTCGGTGAGTTCAATATCTGAATTGCTTGCCTGTAATTTTCCCGATGGGTGATTATGAGTAAGGATGATTCCAACTGAAAGTGACTTTAGTATTATTGCAAATAAAATTCGAATGTCAACCACTGTCCCAGTAATACCTCCTTGCGACAGTTCATAAATTCCCTTTATTTTATTCGAATTGTTAAGTAATAAAACTTTAAAACTCTCCTGTAATGCAATAGTATCTTTATTCCATGTTTTAAAAATAATATTGGCAGCATCAGATGAGTTTTTGATTATTGGAGATTTAGAAATACTAATTTTTTCATTATAACTAATTTTTATTTCATTCACTTTAGTTTTCATAAGTCAATTGTTTACTTTTTCGTTGCCTTGGATTTTCAATATTTAGAATTGAGACAGGACTTATAAATAGGGAAACAAAGTGTACCGGCTTTATGCAGTCCGGTCAACTTCTAAATATTGGTTATTTGCCATAGAAAAAAGTAAGACAGAATGAATTACAGAAAGCTCAAAAAATATTAATACTTTTACTCTTGAAAGACAAATAGCATCGTTTGTAATCAAATAGATCGTCAACAAATCGGTCAACAGATTTTGTAAAGTTTTTAAAAATATAGATAAAAGCGAAGAATTCCGCACTATTATTGGAATCCTATCGCGGTCACTTAAAGCGCAAGCCCTGTATGAAAATGCAGGGTTTTGTTATTTCATAGAGAATCATAAGCCAAAGGCTTTAGCAAACGAAAAGAAATGGCAAAACCCGTGAGCGATAGCGATGCAAGGTTGCATTTTCAAGAGGAACCACAAAGGAGCACCAAAAGTAATTCTATCGTGGTCACCAAGAATAAAAGTTTATGATTTGCGAGTTTTCGTTGTACTTGGACAACAATTTATTATATGTCCGTTTTATATCATAAACATATTTTAAAGCGTCATTCCGAATTTCTTTTCGAATCTCATCAATGAACCTCCCCGCAGCAAGCTGCGAGGAATTCTCTAGATTAAAGACTGATGTTATCTATTTAAATCAATTGAACTATAAGTTTATTTCTGATTTTGAAACTTTCCTTATTGGTTACTATCCTGAAGGACATCCAAAAGTTATGGGAAATAATTTGGTCAATTGAACATTCAGAGGTCAGTCTTCAGTTCTTTCAGTACATTGGCTGCGTATTCCGCAGTAATGTCCCTTTGTGGCATTCCAAACATCTCGTAGCCCACCATGAATTTTTTGACAGTAGCTGAACGCAAAAGAGGAGGATAGAAACTCATATGCCAGTGCCAGTCTTTGTACCCTTTGCCATCGACAGGTGCCTGGTGGATGCCTCCTGAATAAGGAAAAGGCACATTGAATACCTTGTCATAGATTCGGGTAATGATGCTTATCGATTCGGCAAAACTCTTCTTTTCATTGATGGTCATTTCGGTAATATGCTCCATGGCACGTTTTGGAACGATCATCGTTTCATAAGGCCAAACAGCCCAAAAGGGCACCAGGATTACAAAATGTTCATTCTCGTCAATCACACGTTGATTCGCCTTAAGCTCCTGGGTCAGATAATCCTCCAATAGTGACCTCTCGGATTTTTGCCTATGTAAAGTAAAATTTTTGGTCTTCAATTCTATCTCTAACGGAATCGTCTCCTGCGCCCATATCTGTCCATGTGGGTGTGGATTGCTACAACCCATGACAGCCCCCTTGTTCTCGAATATCTGAACGTTGTTGATAAAATCATGGGAGGACAGCTCTTTAAATTCTCTCTGCCAAGTTTCTATCACTTTTTCAATCTGGTTCGTAGTCATCTGTGACAATGTCTGTGAATGGTCTGGTGAAAAGCAAACCACCTTGCAGATGCCTCTTTCGGAGTGCGCCTCCAAAAATCCATCCTTGACACTTCTGCTTTTTGACTCCAGTTGTAATGCCGAGAAATCATTAACAAAAGTGAACGTATTTGAATAATCTGGATTAGTCTTTCCGTTGGCGCGTTGGTTACCTGAGCACAAGTAACAGTTGGGATCATAGCTTATTCCCTTGATAGTGGAACTTTCTTCCTGCTTCCCTTGCCATGGGCGCTTGGTACGGTTGGGAGAAACTAATACTTGGGCTCTGGTCATCGGATTTTTTCTAATATGTGTATGTTCTAAAAAAGTGTTCATAGTTGCTCAATTTTAACAGTATTGATTTTATTTGTTGGACTTGGTAAGCCGGTGAATAGTTCGTTGATATTCTGTTAAGCAAAACTTTTACAGCTTGTTTCACTAAATCCCCCGCACGTTGGTCAATAATAAAAAAATGGGGATATCCTGAGAGTGTTTTCAAGTGTTTGCTACAAAACCCAACAATGGGAATCTTGGATATTTCTGGGATTTGATCATTTTCCAATATATCCAGTACCTGTTCTATTCTTGATCCGTTGACACAGATAATGGCATCGATTCTTCTTTGTTCCAATAGGTTTTTAAATTTCTTTCTAAAAATGGTTAGTTCCATGATACGAAGTGCTTTGATGTTCCTCCCAAGGTTATTTCGCAACATGGCCATCCTATAATCATTGTACCTGAGTTTTTCGATAGGTAGTTTTCCGATAAGGGAGGTAAAAATGATATGCCTGCATGACGAGTTTTGGATCAGGTCATAACAGGCTTGATAGGTACTTTCATAATCATCGAAAACTACCTGATCCTTATCGATGGATTCATAAAACCTGTCCACATAGACTATGAGTATTTTCCCTTTATCCCATTTACTAAAGTGATATATACGTTTAGCTAACTGTGTTTCCCTAGCTATGTATGCGATCATACCTGCTATCGAGCCATCGCTCAATTGAAATAGGCACTGTATTTCCTTTTTAGTAGAATCATTAGAAAACAGGACTAACATTTTATAATCTTTACCTACCAATGTTTCTTCTATCCTTGATAACATTCTAGCATAAAACAGATTCAGGATGTTTGGTAATATAACCCCAATTGCTTTTAGAATGCCTCTCCGTAATTTAGATGTAAAATAGTTAGACTTGTAATGCAGTGCTTCCACCACTTCTCGTACACGCTTTCTAGTATCTTCACTGATTTCGTGGCTCTCGGACAACGATTTTGATACTGTGGATATCGATACATTCAGTTTACGTGACAACTCTCGCATGGTGACTTTTGGACCTTTGGGGTGTTTCCAATTAACCCCAACCGTCCAGTTCCACCATTGTGAACAATCTTCTAGGTTGGTAAGGCTACTATGACATTTCATAAAGGTCAAGGTACCCAGCTTTAGTATTGAATAGTATGGTTTTCGCGTGCCTTCTGGCAATTGCTCTTTTAAATCTTCCCAATTCACCATTCTTTCAGCAACAGTAATATAGCCTGTTTCTTTGACAAACTCTGAAAATTGGACATTAGTGACCTCAAGAATATCCATATAAAATCTAGAGACCGTAACTTTATGTGCCAGTCTTTCATGAGCTAAGGCATAACTATCACTAGGTAAGGCACCTTGAATAAAAGAGTCTCCCGGAATCCAAATTATTCCTTCAATATTTTCTATACCTTTTTCCACATTATTATGATGAGGATTCTCTAATATTTTTGAATTTTTACTGAGCTTTGCTCTATTATCACAGCTTAAGGCAGGTGCTAAATAAAAATTAGTTTCAAACTTTAGCGTCTCACATAAAAAAATTAAACTTCACAGATGTTAATTCCCTCCTTTAGAGATGTTAATTTATCATTATAAGTAGGTATAAATTCTTGAGCTACATAACCATTAAACCCAGTATCTATTATTGCTTTCATAATGGCTTTATAGTTTAATTCCTGAGAATTGTTAATCTCATTTCTCCCAGGAACACCTCCTGTATGATAATGGGCAAAGTATTCATGATATTTTTTAATTGTAGCAATAATATCTCCTTCCATAATCTGCATATGATAGATATCATAGAGAAGCTTAAAATTGGAAGAACCAATTTTATCAACCAACATAGCACCCCATTCCGTATTATCACATTGATAATCTGGATGATCTATCTTGCTATTTAATAACTCCATGATAAGGTTTACACCCAACCCTTCAGCATATTTGACTAAACTTTTTAAACCATTAGCACAATTCTCTAATCCTAATCGATCATTTATGCCATTTCGGTTACCCGAAAACACAATGATTTGACTTACTCCAGAATCTGCTGCTTTATTTAATAAATCTTTATAATTGAAAATTAAATGATGATGATTCTTGACATCGTTAAAACCATTTTCAATACTCACAAATTTATTCGTTGCTAATGAGCACTCTAAGCCATACTTCATAACTATTGACCATTCGTCAGGGCAAAGAAGGTCAATGCCTTTTATGCCCATTAGTTGAGCTTTTTCAGAAAATTCTTCTAAAGGAATATTTTCATAACACCATTTACAAACTGCATGATTTATCTTATTCTTCGGTTTACTTTCATTCGTTTTTAAATCTTTATTTTTCGACTCAATACTATTCATCATGACACTTCCTGTGAAGAAACAATTTCTAGCTATTACTATTTTTTTATGGCATTTCGTCTACAACACTTTTTATTTTGGCTATCTAAGATCATGACAAGATTAGCTATTTAATCAATTTTATCATTTATTCAGCCGCAATGTCTCTTTTTGACAAATAAAACCAGATAGTTTTTCTTCAGACTAACATGTTATTTTCTTAAATTTTATTAAGTCAAAACCCTACCTTCTTAATTAATTGTCAATTAATTACTACAAACTCAAATCATCAATTTTCAAAATGCTAATATATAAAATTACCATTAAAAAACATACTAGTACATACTAGTTTGTATATAAATAATATATTCAATATATTTACCTTATGGGAATCGTTTCTATAAAGCAGAATTCAGGCAAACCAAAATACAGGCAAATAGTGGTATCCATTGAAAATGCCATCTTGGGTGGACAATTGAAAAAAGGGGATAAATTGCCTTCGGTAAACGGCATAAAGATTAGGCACAAGGTTTCAAGGGATACGGTCTTTACTGCTTTCAACGAACTGCGAAACCGTGGTATCATCGAATCCATTGCTGGAAAAGGGTTCTATGTGCTGACCGAAGACGTCAAGATTGCACAAAAAATATTTTTATTGTTCGATGAACTGAATTCGTTCAAGGAGGATATGTACAATGCTTTTCTGTCAAACCTAGGAGATAATATTCAGGTAGATATATTTTTCCACCATTTTAACCCTAATGTTTTCAAGAAGCTGGTTTACGACAACATTGGCAACTACAGTTATTATGTGATCATGCCAGCCAATTTAAGGGATATCAACCAGGTTTTGGAAAAATTACCAAAGGATAAAGTGTATATCCTAGATCAGACGCATGAGGAACTCTCATCCTATCCAGCCATATACCAAAACTTCGAGAAGGATATTTTCAATGGCCTTACCAAAGCTCTGAATGCTATTGAAAAATACGAAAAACTGATTTTGCTCTTCGATGCAGAAAAACAGCCCCAGGGCATGCTGGATGGCTTTAAGCGTTTCTGTAAACAGCACCCTATTGAAAATAGCGTGATATCCTCGCCTGAGGGGCAAACTCCTCAAATTGGTGAGGTGTACATCATTCCCGATGACAGGAGCCTTATACAGGTCATCAAAAAAATCAGGGACAAGAAACTGGTACTCTCAAAGGATATTGGCATCATCTCCTATAATGACACCCTACTCAAGGAAATAGTGGAAGGCGGTATAACCACCCTTTCAACGGATTTTAAGATGATGGGGGAACGTTTAGCAGACATGATAACCAATAAAAAGCAAATCAAACTGGAAAACCCCAACCGTTTGATTGTAAGGCACTCTCTCTAACAGCACAGCAATGTACAAAATAGAAATAAATGATAAAGTCCCAAACAACATTGTGCTAACTGGTACAGACAATGGCACTTTTGCCAAAATAGACTTAAATAATGGCGGTATCCTTCAGGAATATTACCATGACAATATCCAAGTTATAAAGGATCTACACCCTTTGGAATACAACGATACCTATGCCTCTGCCATTCTTTTTCCGTTTGCCAACAGAATTAAGGATGGTGTTTACTCATTTAACAAAAAGGAATACCAACTGGAAACAAACCAAAAGGAAGAAAACAACGCTCTGCACGGTTTGGTTTACAATAAAACCTTTGAAGTATTAGATAGAAAAGTGTCGGAAGAAAGAGCCATGGTTAAATTGGGCTATCAGCAAGTAAACAGAATCAAAGGTTTTCCATTTAGGTATAAAATATTGCTTCAATATACCTTCAACCAACACGGTTTAGGGCTACAGGTTTCAATAGAGAACACCGATGTAGAGCCCTTTCCCTTTACAGTAGGTTGGCACCCCTATTTCAACAGTTCCAATCTCTATAAAAGCTATCTGGAATTCGATAGCAGTAAAAAAATGGTATTTGGTAAAAGGAACATCACTACTAGCACTAAAGCAATACGAATTGACGACAGATTTGAGATCAAAAACCAAAAACTGGATGACTGTTTTGCATTAGACTCCAACACGATACGGTTTATAACACCAGATTATCGTATGGAATTGAACTCATCGTCAACACAAAATTTCCTTCAGCTTTATACTCCAAACAAAACAAACACGCTGGCCATTGAACCCACCACTGGAGTCTCCAATAGTTTTAATAACGGCATTGGGTTACAAGTATTGGAACCGGGGGAAATCTATGGGATAGACTGGCACATAAAAATATTCAGAAAACATCAATTCCATAACCATGCTGGACATTAAAACATTTAAAAGCGAATTGACTATCGCATCGCCAGGAAGGATCAACCTTATCGGGGAACATATAGATTACAACGGAGGTTACGTATTGCCTGCTTCCATAGGCAAAAAAATCACATTGAACTTCAGAAAAAACCATACGGACCAATGCGAGATTTTGTCGAGCAATTTTAAAAGCAGTTTTAAGGTGACTCTACACAATCTGGTAAGGAGCAATATAGGATGGCAGAATTTTATTTTAGGGGTACTGTACCATATAGACGTTTTGAGACCCAATGCCATGAAGGGGTTTGATTGCATTATTGAAAGTAACCTACCATTGGGGTCGGGTATCAGCTCGTCTGCGGCGTTAGAATGTGGTATTGCCAAAGGAATCAACGAACTGTTCGACCTTGGCCTTAACGATTTGGAAATCATCACCCTGTCACGTGATGCAGAGCATACGTTTGTTGGTACTAAATGTGGCATTATGGATCAGTTTACGGTTGTAAAAGGCAGAAAAAACCACTTAATTCTTTTGAATTGCCAAACCTTGGATTATGAACTAATTAAAGTCGATTTTAATCCGTACACAGTAGTACTGCTAAACACCAACGTATCGCACAACCTGGTCAGTAGTGAATACAATGTAAGGCGTGACGAGTGCCATACGGTACTACAGGCCATTCAGAAAAAACATCCGGAATTTCAGTTTTTGACCGATGTTCCTGAAAAGGTGGTCAAAACATTTAGGGGCATCCTTCCCGATAAGGTCTATAACAGGGCGCTCTATGTTACCCAGGAAAATCAAAGAACATTAAAGGCGGTCAACTTCTTAAAAGATAAAAATTTGAAGGGATTTGGAACCTGTTTGTATGAATCACATGAGGGATTACGATCGCTATACGAAGTGAGCTGTAAAGAGTTGGATTTTCTGGTTGATGCCACAATGAATCTAGAATATGTACTGGGCTCTCGGATGATGGGCGGTGGTTTTGGAGGCTGTACCATCAATATTGTACATAAAGACAGGGTAAATGAGTTTGTAGAGAATCTCTCCGCATCGTATGAAGAACATTTCGATATCAAACTAGCGCCCATATTGACCTCTATTGGTGATGGTGTGAAGAAAGTATGAATAGATTTTGGAATCATATATATCAGAATAAATCCCAAAATACGTTGAGCTAAACCATCCAACAAACAAAACCAATCCATATGCCTTCAAATTTCGAAATTCTTGATTATTTCATATTCATCTCTTACGCCATTCTTATTTTGGGTGTTGGTCTATGGGTATCAAAAGACAAAAAAGCATCAAAAAAATGCCGAAGATTATTTTTTAGCCGGTAAATCATTGCCCTAGTGGGTCATTGGAGCCTCATTGATTGCCGCCGACATCTCTGCAGAACAGTTTATTAGGCATATCAGGCTCTGGATTTGCCCTGAGGCTGTCCATTACCTCTTATGAATGGATGGCGGCTTTAATCTTAATAATTTTTGGAAAATATTTCCGTACAATGGGCATCTGTAAACCTGACGCCGTTTTTTTGCCAGTTTGTCTATATATGGAGTTTCTATACCAACAGCACCGTAACAACCCAAGTCGCCATAGCCCAAATCGTCAGTATAAATGCTGACGATGTTGGATTTTGAATTTTTAGGTTCATTATCTAAGGATGCCTTATTTTTATCAAAATGGCTACTTGTAAAAATAAGGGTAATAATGGCCAACCATACAGGTTTATATTCCATTTTTGATTTATAATCTGGTTTATAATATTTCCTTCTAAGTGTACATCTTCACAAGCATCAAAAAGCAAAATATCCTTTTCTTGAAGAATGTTTTTTGATTGAACGGTATTATCTAAAAATTGAATGCCTTTTGTATTTTTTACCGATAGAACTTTTTCCTTTTCTATTCTGAATACATTGTCAATTACCCGAATGTTTTTATGTATGAAGTTGTCCTTGAAAGTTTCTTCATTCTCCGGATGTATATTAATAACAGGCTCGCCGCATTCAATAAATGTATTGTTTTTGATGAGTACATCCCTTACAAGACCAGATTCAAACCAACTGTTCGCGTCTCCAGCTATTAGGATACCGCTCATAAAAGGCTTAAAAAATTCGTTGTTCTCAATGCTTATTTTTCCCCGTGTGGAAACCAAAACACCCCGAGTGGGAATATGTGCTATTTTATTATCGGTAATGGTAACGTTAGGGGTCCATGTGGTATTTTCAATCACATCGTTTGAACCGATATTTTTGGGGATGTCTTGAACCAAAGTAAGTTCCATGTCCTTTTCATTCAACATTTTAGCTTCAACCACTTTATTTTTCGCATAAGACAGCAGCGTTGCATTGTTGATGAATTCAATGCTATCTCCTGCAAAAAACGCTTCAAATCCATAAGTTTGCGGATGCATATAACGTACTTTTAATTTATTGCCTGAAAGTGTTTCTACAATACGTAAATAAGTGCCGTGTACATTAATGGCATCATCGTTGGCAGCAGATAAAAAAGAGTTCTTCACTATAATATCGCCCTTGCACCCCGAAAAGTGAAGTATATCTGCCCATGCAGCACAAGTTCTTCCAGAATTGTCCTTAGGTTTAACCGATAGCCCGTCAAATAAGATATTTTCTGTAAACTGACTCACAAAACCCATGCCGTGTATAAAATGAACCTGAACATTTTTCCATTGGATGTTTTTGCTGTGCTCGGTAAAAATAGCCGCATAATCCCTAAAAATGTCTCTGTTCTGATAAATAATACCTGTTTTAAAACCAGGGTTTTTGTCATAATAAATGCGTAGCTTATTTTTTTCTATTTCTGTAAACTTAAAACTTTCAGTACTTGCCATAAAGACCCGCTTAACGTTTTGCTGGCTTGTATTAAACTCTTGCCACAATGGCTGTATTTTATGTTGCCAACCTTCTCCTATCCAAACCAAAGCACTATCTATAATTTTATAATGGGAATCTGGGTGTATTTTTACATCTGCAAAACGCTCTGTTTCCTGTATAACTTCAAACTCTGATACGGTGGGACGCTTATAATCGAATGAAAGGTTTTTTATGGTAATATTTTTTGAATATCGAATGCCTGTTTCCATAACCTTGCCCCTAAAAACAACTTCAGCGCCATTACCATTTAAAATCACGTTTTCAGCATTTAAAAAATAAAATGCTATGGCTTTAAAAGCTTCAGGGGCATCATTGGTATTGGATATGTGGAACTTGCTTTTAAAGGCATTTTCAGGATAAAAATTATAAGTTCCGGGTGCAAACGTTATAGAAATTGGATTTTCTGCTGTGCCTTTCCCTGTGAGAAAAAGCGATTCTTTAAAATCTCCGGCAGATAAAATCTCAACGGAATTTCCTGCTGCTAATTGCAATTGGTTAATCTTTTTAAAGGTTTTCCAAGGATATTTTTTAGACGTTCCCGTGTTGGAATCATCTCCTTTATTAGGGTCTATAAAATAGGTTGTACCTTTTTCTGAGGCTTTGCGTTCAGTTAGGACCAGATATGCTTTTTCTGGTTGGTTTGAAGCTGTTTCGCATCCTAAAAAGGATATACATGCCAAACAAATAATTATGATAGGGATGATGCTTTTTTTATTCATTATCGCAGTTTATTTACCCATTAATAGCATCAACAAATGTCCCGAAGACCAACTAAACTGTACGGCTCTAATGCCGTTACCGGTATCGGGGTCGTAATTTTCCCTAATAGGGACTCCTAGGGCAGCAATACCCTTAAGGTTATTTAAAACTTTTTCTTGAAGCATACCCGCTTCTTCTTGATACCCATAATTACGTAATGCTATAATGCCAAAATACACTTGGTCTACCCATATAGGACCTCTCCAATAGCCATCCACTTCGTATTTTGGGTGGTTTCTGGCCAGTGTACCCAAGGGCACATGGGTGTTGAACATTTCTGGATTCAACATAATGTCTTTTACACGACGAGCCTGTTCTGGTGATGCTAAATTCACAAAAAGCGGAGTCCAACCTTCAGACCCTGCAATTTTAAGCATTTTGTTGTCCCTAAGTGACCAATCGTAAAAGTAGCCATCGGTTTCATCCCAAAATCGATTCATGATTTTGTCTTTTAATAGATTTGCCTCTTTGCGGAAAGTATCGGCTTCGGTCTGCTTGCCCAGTATTTTTGCCATTTTAGCCAAAAATCCCTTTTCTTGCCATAGATAGGCGTTTAAATCTACGGATTCTTGGTCGTATGTCCCTCCGTAGGGTTGTTTTACCACTTTGGTGTCATCAAAACGTACTGCATTGTCCATACCGCTTTCCCAGGCTGCCGCTTGGTGAGTGCCATCGGTAGAACCATATTCGCAAAGTCCGTTTTGGTTGGCATCGCGTTCTTTGTACCACCAGTTGTGATATTTAACCAGTTTAGGATACATCTCCATTAAAAAATCCTTGTCGTTTGTAGCCTCATAGGCCAACCATACGGCCCATCCTGCTAAAGGAGGTTTGGTATCTCGCCAATTATTATCTCTTTCAAAATAACGGGCAACATCGCCAACCATTCCAGCTTCGTTTTGTAGCATGAACATGGTTTTTATTTGGTTTTTGGCCAATTCTGGAGCAATATCCACTAAAGCAGCCGCATGTTTCCAAGAGTCCCATGCCCAAAAACCGTTAAAATAGCCAAGACAGGGGTAAATTCCGTCTCCTTTTAAATCCTGCGCAGGACTTCGCCAATTGGTAATTAGGGTTTGTAGCGCTTTTACGGCTACACGTTGATTGTATTCACTATTGAGCCATTTAGTTTTTGTCTTGGCAATATGTTCAAAATAGGTTAGCCAACGTTTTCTGTTTTGTACAATACGTTCGCTATAGAGAGCTTCATTATTCTTTATGGTCTTTAGAAAGCGTTCTGAGTCTATTTTTTCGTCTGGGACATAGGTTTCTTCAAAATAGATGGTTTTTTTCTGTCCGTGCTTTAATTTTAATTTTTTTAAAAGCGCTTTGCCTTCATTGGCAGTTACACTCAATTGAATGTCCTTGTTTTGAAATACAAGCCCATACGCACCGTGTGGATTGACATCAAAAACCATGGCATCATCAACAGTTTTAACGGTTTCCTTATCTTTTGAATACGGAATGATACTCCATTCTAAATCAAGGCATAGTTTTTTGTTTCCTGTATTCTGTATGGTCGTTTCGGTCAATGTTTTGTTGGAGGTAATGTAAATTAAGCGCTGTGATACCTTTAAATTATTAGATTCGAATATTTGGCTCAACATTCCAGGTGTGTATTCAGCTTTTTTACGTTCAAAATTTAGGTTAGTGCCATCTTTAAATACAGATAATTGTACCAAGCCTTCCGTTTCGCTTGGGCTGTAAAAAAAACCACTATTGATTAAAAAAGTAGGTCCCCTAAAAGCAATAGCACTGTTTTTATCCTCTTTTTTCGTTAAGCCATAGCCATGCCATGCCCCTAAATCGGTAAAGACAAAGGTGTTAGGCTTGTCTGCTTCTACGCTAATCATTCCTTCCTGATGGAGCATCTTTTTTGCCACGGATTCTTGTGCCCAACTTACTTTTAGAGATAGAATCATTAAGACTATCAGAGATAGTGCTTTAGTAATTTTCATAATGTTATTTTTATTTATTATTAACGGTATATGTTTTATTCTCTGGTCCTATTCCTTTCAATGTTAAAGATTTCCATGCTTTAGGTAAAACTGGTTTTTTTTGAACAATGCCATTATCGGTTATGTGAAGACCACCAAACCCAAAAAGTATGGCTTGCAGCATACCTCCACCGCCTGTTGCAAAATAGGAATTACGACCCCACGCGGTTTCTGAAAGTGCACCAAAAGGAGGACATTTATTAGGTTCATAACTTTGTTTAAAAAGACGAAAAGCATTATCTGCATCTCCCAAACGCGCATATAAAATGGACAGTATGGCTCTTCCCATAGCGGGGCCTCCTCTGTGTATTTTTGGCTCGTAATATTTTAGGTCCTTAATTATGGTTTCTTTATCGTTTACGATACTGAGCGGGTATGCCAATAAGTTTACATCGGCTTGTTTGATAATGGCACCATCGTACTTACTGTGCTCCATGGTTGTACCGTCTTTAAAACGATGTAGTTTTATATTGTCTGCAACGGTTTTCCACTCGGGGTTGGCTTTCTCGCCGAGTACTTTCGCTGCCTCAGTTGCAAAGCGTAGGTTTGTAATGGCAGAACCATTGGTAAAGGCGTTATCGTCTACATTCGTTGCAAATTCGTTAGCTCCAACTACATTTAGTATAGAATAGCTTCCATCGGTGTTTTTTGTGGTACGACTTACCCAATAATCTGCAGTTTCCTTTAGTATTTGGCATCCTTTTTCTTTAAGCCATTCTTTATCTTTTGTTACCCTAAAGTAATTCCAAAACGCTATGGCAATATCTGCTGTGATATGGTGTTCAAAAGGTCCTGTCAATGCCCATGTAGGGGTAGCTTCCTCTCCGGTATCATCGCTTTCCCATGGGAACATGGCACCTTGAAAACCATAATGTCGTGCTTTTCTTTTTGCGGGAGCCAATCGGTCTGAACGGTAATTTACCATAGACTTGGCTATGTCTTGGTTTAGTAGCAACAAGGGTGGGTACATCCATAGTTCGGCATCCCAAAAAACATGTCCGTAATAGCTCTGGGACGATAGCCCCATTGGCGCAATGCTTAGATTGGCATCGGCCTTTCCAAAGGCATAAAGATGGTACAGAGCCAACCGAACATCTTGCTGCACCTGCAAATCGCCTTCAATGATAATATCGCCTTCCCATAGTTTGCTCCATAAGGCATTGTGCTCTCCTATTAGTTTTTCCCTTGGTGTCAACAAATTGTAAATAACAAAACGTTCGGATTCCGAAATGGGGTCATCAAAATCTTTTGTCGTGCATTCTGACGCGGTCCATGCAAAATGGAACGATTTTCCCGCTTCAATGTCACTTTCAAACGATAAGGTATTATTGAATTCCGAAGTTTTATGATGCGTTAATTCCGGTCTTAAATGTTCCCTGACGGAATTGATATCGTGCCAGATAAAAGTTGCCGAGGCCGCTACTTTATGTTTCCCATACCGTGTTTTTGCTACTGTTTGAAGAATGGGCATTGTGGTCTCACCATCCCGCAAAACACGATAGCTGCTTTTAGCATCTTGAAAATCTTCCGAAGCTTCTAATTTGCCCGTAACTTTAACTTTTATGTTTTTATTGGCATCTATATTAAAATCGATATAGGCGGCATACGGTACATTACGAAGTGCATACATGGTATAACTTAGCCTTGTGCCCTTAAAAACAAAAGAAGTTGTGAAGGCGGCCTGCTTCATATTTAGGTTCTGTTGCCAATCGCTTATATTATCCCGGGTTACTTTTTCACCATCAATTTCCATATCTAAATTGCCAAAATTGATGCCTTGAATAATTGTACTCACATCGGAAGTTGATCCGGGGGCACTTGCAGTATGCCCTATTTCATAGACATTGTTTAATATAACATGCTTTATCTGAAACAATTCTTCGGAAGAAAGCATGCCCAGACGACCATTTGCAACAACAATTCCCGTATAATCTTTAGTGCTGTTCGTTGAAATATTCCAACCGTTGTTTGATTGGGAGAAGGACAAAATCGGAAATATTGCAAATAATAATACCAGTAAATTTAGTATATCGTTTTTCATTTTTGTGTTTATCATTTTCTATGTAATTTGATTCGATTATTTTTTTTGTTGTAAACAACATCTTACTGAAGACTTCAAAAAAGGGGTAAGTCTTCACAATCTTGATTTTGATAATTACGCACCTCTACAAAACAAACAACATCAGGGTTTGTTTCTAGTATAACATCACGGATTTTATTTAATCCGTTAGGAACAGAAGCGCCTTCATGCCATTCGTTAAATGTTAAAAAAGTAAGTTCCTTTTTTATTTCTTTATCATAGGACTGTGCCACTAGTGCAAACAAAATTGCTATTACATAAAAGGATTGTTTTTTCATTCTTATATTTAGAGACTGCTTGGAAATATCACGATTATTTTTTTATAGCCTCTTTTTGCGCATTACTTTGTTAAAATTTTGAACCGTAGGCCTGCTATGCTTAACCCCGAAGCGTCGGGGTTGCCTCGTTCTACATCAAAAATAGGCCATAAAAAAATAATCGTGATATTTCCAAACAGTCTCTTATATTATTATTCTATTAATTATATATTTTTTACCTCTCTTTTGTTAATTTGAGGTATTACTACCTAGTCAGTTGTTTCAAAAGTCAAATGGTTTTTATGATAGTTTCCTCTAACCACCTTGCTATTGGGCGCATGTAATTTAAAATCGACCTGCCATTCTTTTGGCCATGTGGGTAAGACACGAATTTCTTCCCCTTCTGTTTGTAAAAGCATTTCTTGTAAACCTATCATTCCTGAGCCTCCCCAGTTATGGTCGGGTACCCAATCGTGTCCTGGGCCCCAAAATGTAGGAAACCTTCTCTCTGAATCTTGCAATTTTTTGATGGTCAGTTCCTTTGCCTCATCGACCAATCCCAAGCGGGCACAGAAAATATTGTCTTGATGCCAGCTTACATGGTTCTTTTGTATGGGGTCGTCCATACCGTATTTCCAGGTATCTATAGCCACTTGTATATTCGGTTTCCCTAGACCATATATTCCATAAGGATATACTGGGTATAGTTGTGGAATTTCCTGATTAGAGAAATATTCCCATGATTCGGCAGGGGCAATGGTTTTGTGTCCATTCATTTCCCGAAATCGAATTGGAGGGATGGTTTCCGAAAATTGTTTGTAGTAAGCTCTTTTCTCTTGGGATAGATAGGTTTCTGGCAGTTCCAAGAGCCGTTGGATGACTGTTTTTAAACCTGCTATGGTTTGTATTGGGTTTTTGGCTACTTTGTAAGTCTCACAAGCCGTACTAGGGTAAATGACCAAATGCCCATTATTATCGAATTCAGTTTCGTTCAATCTTTTGTTCCAGTAGCGGTAGTGTTCGTCAAAAAAGATAAGTGAGCTTTCTATTAAGGGTAAGTATTTGGTAATGTCTTGCCCCGTAAATTGTTCGGCATCCAGTATCATCAAACAAAATTCTAGCACAGTGTCATATTGGTCGGACACCCAAGGGTTGTTCAAATATCCAACGTCTGCTATTTTAAGAGAATCACCGTTACTTCTTTTTAGGTATCGGGTACTGTATTTTTCCTTTCTTGGCCCTAGACCTTCCTCACCCCATTTGTACTGGTATATGCCAGCATAGGGTAACCCGAATGTTTGCGGATGCTCGGGAAAGGCAGCTCCCTTGTGTCCCCAGTAATATTCGGTTTTCAACTCTACATTTTTTAAAATATCCTTATAAAAATCGAATTGGGTCTTCATCATGTCAAAGTCCCCAGATTTTAACATAGGCCAATACACCAAACGTTGGTTCTGTGCGGTAAAG
Organism: Maritimimonas sp. 2210JD6-3; assembly: GCF_056591795.1. Taxonomy (NCBI): domain Bacteria; kingdom Pseudomonadati; phylum Bacteroidota; class Flavobacteriia; order Flavobacteriales; family Flavobacteriaceae; genus Maritimimonas; species Maritimimonas sp. 2210JD6-3. The sequence continues at coordinate 16,672 of NZ_JBWQOJ010000033.1, forward strand.
CTTCCTCCTCCCCATTGCCTGAAATCGGGTGTGGCATTGGGATAATAATCCAGCACCAAATGGGGGTCGTAGGTAAACAAGCCTCCATTGAATTTGGTAGGGTATTTTCCATAGGCATTACATGCCAACATATATCGGAATAACTGGTAATTTCTGCCCACTTGCCAGCCTTTGTCGGTCTCCTTATCGTTTACATTGGTATTGATAATAATGTGGCTCCTGTCCCAAAATTGTTGCCACCAATCTAGATTTTTCTGCCATCTTTCCGATTTCGATGTGCTCACCTTTGAAAGTGTTTCTAACTGGCTCTCCCAATCTTCAATAGTTTTGGTTTGTTCCGTATGGAATTGCAGCATGACTTCTTGATGGGTATCTGGGGCATCACTTGTAAGCATCCAACCCTTAAAATCCGTATTTAGGTAACGTCCCAATACAGTTTTTGAAAAGGACATATTTTCGCCTTGCATGCTGCCCCCAAAGGTTAAATTCTTTTGTGGGTTCCATAACTGCTCTTTTATTGGGTCAAGGTGCTGTTGGTTGACTTCTTTGTCAAATACCAAATCATCGTTTCGGTTTCTATGGTACCAAATCACTTTCTTATTGGTATGCCGTATGGAATCTTTATAGGTAGTTACGGTAACCTGCTCGGGAGTGGACGCATTAAAACTCATGCACTGCATGCGTTCGTTTGCCTCCAGTTCGTGGTCTTTGGTACGCCAGGTTTCGTAGGTGCTTTTTATGGTCACGGGAATGGAACTTTCTACTTCTACATGAATTTCTGGACGGAATACTTCTACCCATAATTTTAGGGTGACTTCAAGTTCTTTGTTTTTTCCTATAATATATATGCAACCTTCTTTCAGATTTAGTTCTTGTGTAAAGGTTGTTTCTGCTCCCGTAAATGGATTGGGTTCTAATTGTATTCTGGTTCGTCCTAATTTAAGCATGGTATTATTCTCGTCGAACGTGCCGCTTCGGGACATATAGAACAATACATCTCCATTTTCTACCCATACATTACAACCTATATCACCACCACCTACTGGCATAGACTCCGATGAGTTTTTGCTTTGGCTATTCCAGACCACATTGTACTGGTCTATATAATCGATATTTTCCTTAGTATCTTTAACACAGGAATATGTTGTATATAAAAGGCATAAGGCCAATATTTTTAACCCTTTTTTCATTTTAAGTCAATTTCAGTTTACGCATCAATTTCATTATTCCTTTCTTCAAGTATTAAACTCGTTTTTTTCGCTCGTTCTGCATCGATAGGGTAAAAATACACCGCTACAATGGCCATTAATGCTGTGATTGTAGGTGCTCCTGCCAAGAACAAACGCATTCTTGTAAATGTTTCAGGAGTTTGGTCACCTCCCATACTTGGGTTGAATGCCGCAAAAGAAAGTGCCAAACCTGTACCTAAATAGGCAAGTGATACGACCATTTTTTCCAACCAAGAGAATACTGCCCCAAAAATTCCTTCCCTACGCTGACCATAATGTAACTCATCTTCATCACAAATATCGGCCATCATGGAACCAAGCATAATTTTAACCGCCACCCACATGGGACCACATAACAAAGGATCTAATAAAATGATAGGGTCTAATTTTAACATGGTAAACCCAAGATTGATATTGTAAATGGTATGACCTGGGGTAAAAATGAACCACTTCATAATACCTCCAAAAGCCATTAGGGAATACACAAATAGGAGAGCTCCTTTTTTATCGAACTTTTTTGCCAAATATGAAATGATGGGTATGGAGACAAAACCTATAACACCATATCCAGTAGTCAAGATGGCTTTTTGAATCAGTCCATCGCCCAAATTACCATCGTTCATAAAATAGATTAGGATATATTGGTCTATCCCCATGGCCAACACGCCCGAAAGTACGTTGAGCACGACAATGATGACCAATAACACAAATGGCTTGCTAGAAAAGGCTCCTTTTATACTGTCCCAAAGTTTTACGTTTTGTTTTTTCTTGGCTTTAGGTCTAAACCGTTCTTTAACGAATATTCCGGGCAAAGCTCCAGCCACAGCCATAAAAACAATACCTACAATTAGTGCCATCGTAATGACACCTTGCATATTGAGGTCGGTTGCTCCAACGACAAGTACAAGGCCTATTGAAGTAGCTAAAGGCAACATCCAACCTCCCAACAATTCCCCAAGTTTGTGGAAAAACGCCATAAATGACATGACCCTTGTTCTTTCGTGGTAATCGGGTGTCATTTCATAGGATAGTGCAGTTAAAGGAACAGAGAAAATAGTATAGGCAGTAAAAAACAATAATTGAAATATAATAAAATAGGCCAGTTTTTCACCTTCGCTCCAATGTTGGGGTGCCAGCCAAAGTAGCGCAAATAGGATACCCATAGTAATGGCGCCAAAAACAATAAACGGTCTTCTGCGTCCCCATTTAGATTGATAGTTATCGGATATTTTTCCCATAATGGGGTCGGTTATTGAATCCCAGATTCTGGGCACCATAAGCGCCACACCTATCCAAGCCGCGTTTACGCCCAACAAGATGTTATATACTGGGTAAGCCAAAATACTAATTGATGCATAGCCAAAAAACATGGACAATGCGCCGATACCCAAAGCTGTTTTTTCATAAAAGGGGACTTTTGCGATTTTTTGATTATACCCTGTTTTCTGTTGGTTGCGGTTCATGTACTATGTTTATTTAACTTCAACTTTAACACTTTCAGTTACAAGATTTTTAGAAGTAGTTGTTATTTTTATTATTTCTGAAATATTATCGGCAAATGACTTCTTTTAAATTATACATTTTATTGTTGTGGTAACAATTGTTTATTTCGTTCTTTCCCAACCAAATTATATACTTGTTTTTCATTCTTTAAATTAACCGTCTGGCTAAGTATAAATGTGGCGCTTGCACTAACACTGGCATTATCCAATGATTTACCAATTCTAATTACTGCTGTAGCGATTCCAGCCTCTGTAATAATTTTGGAGGTATTCAGTATTTCTAAATCTCCTTTTGTCGTAAATTTTATTTCTAAATCATTTACAGGAACGATCATGTTATTTTTATCCCTAATTTTTGCATACACAAAAACAACATCATTTACATTAGCCTGTAATGCTTTTCCAGATTTATCGAAAACCAAATCTAAGGATTGTGGTTGCCCCGGAGTGGTAACTTTGTGTTCTGCCACCCTTTTACCATCTATATAGGCTATAGCCTGTAAGGTGCCTTTTTCGAATTTTTTCAACTTAAAGGTAAATGGAGGACGTGCAATATGTTTGGTGTTATCTGGTCGTTGCACGCCTAAAGAGCGTTTGTTCAGCAATAATTCTACGGTATCGGCATTCGAGAACACACGAATGTCTAGGTTGGCATCTTCCGTCCACCATGAGGCAATGAATACCGTGGGACCACTATCATAAAGTGTCGAGATTTCTTTGGGGCTACGTTGGCTTTTAAAGAAATGGTATGCGAATTTCGGCACACGGTCAATGCTCATTACGCCAGAACCCGCCAAATCACTGGCATACCCTCTGTTGTAGTCGAACATGACCCAATAACCATCGGCAAAAGCAACGGTATTAAAGTTATCGCTATGGGCCTCTTCTATGTTAAGTGTTTGTTGCCTTAACCTATTTTCACCATACCTCAACAATTGGCGGCTACTTAATTCGGCAGGTAGTATTTCGGACCAGTCATCTTGTTTTAACCCGGCGTTGGCGGCATAATACTCCCAATCCCCATATTCTGAGACGATATAGGGTTGGTCGGGTTCCGTATAGCCATGCCCTCCTGTCCTGTCTTGTCTAGACTGTAGGAACACATCCCAATAATTAGGTTTCCAACCAGCAGAGTAGGTTTGGTTACCTGGATGTTCTTCATGAACAATTCGGTGCATTTTTTCTATGAACTTCTCGGGCATTTCGGTTTCGTTCACCGATGCCTCCCAAGCCAAAATACAAGGGTGATTCCTATCCCGCCTTATCATATCCCTGCATGCTTGATAGAGCTGTTCCTTGAATTCTGGTGTGTCATTAAAATATTGCCATCCCAAAATAGCATCAACAACCAACAAGCCCAATTCGTTACAGGCTTGCATAAATTCATTGGATTGTGGATAGTGCGAAAGTCTTACATAATCGAACCCCGCTTCCTTAATTTTTTTAGCGTCCCTATAATCAGCATTAGAACCTATTGCATACCCTGCATAGGGATATTCCTGATGGCGGTTGACCCCTCTTAAAAATGTTTTTTTACCGTTAATCCAACAGCCTTCTTTTTTTAGTTGAATATACCGAATGCCTATGGTTATTTCCTCGGCATCTATTACAGCATCGTTTTGAATGAGCTGTACCTTTAAATGGTACAGGTTTGGGTTTTGGGGAGACCATAATGAAGGTTGTTTTACCTCAATATCTTGAGCTACCTGTAAATGTTTGTCTGTAGGCAATGCTATGTCATTGGAAGTTACCGACGCAACAAGGTTTTCTTTGTAATAGAGTTCTTGTTTTACTTTGAAGAGGCACGTTGTTTTGTGTTCGTTTCTTATATGTGTTTGTACCTTAACCAAGGCTTTGTTCTTTTCAACTTTGGGATAGGTAACCAAAATACCGCCGTTAGCCTTTTTATTTTCTTTTATTGCATCTGTAATGTATAATGCATCTTTTACAATTAGTTTTACATCTCGGTATATGCCTCCGTAATAATTAAAGTCTAGCAAGTGGAGCGGCTTAGGCCCCGTAACGGAATTGTCCCAGTTATCTACTTCGACAAGGATCTCATTTTCTTCTTCAAAATTCAATTCTGAAGAGATATCGACCGTAAAGGGCAAATACCCTCCAAAATGTGTTGTAAGCTCATTGCCGTTTACCGAAACCTGGGCAACGTTCATTATGGCTTCGAAGCGTATGAACACTTTTTTATTTTTCCACGCTTTGGGAGCTTCAAACTTTTTGCGGTAAACGCAGTCTCCTTGCCATTGCCACATAATTACTTTATCTTCAATACGCGGAATATGTGGTAAGCTTACCTCTTCCCAAGATTGACGACTGTTGAGAAACTTATCCTTGTCTCTAAAAAATGCCGGTTTTGGTCCTTTTTCATACCTTAAAAATTGCCAATCATTATTAAAATGGTATGTAGTGTTCTTATTCATTATTTAGATGTTCCATTATTTGCTTTTGAAAACTTATTTCAACAGTATTTTTTCTATCACAATCCCTGTTTTTCGATTCCGCTTCTCCTTTGCGATGTCTTTACCGAATGAAATTTGAATGGATTCTATTTGATTGATATCAAACACAGCCCCTTTATCATCAATATTTTTCCAATAATCAATGTACGCGGGGTGTGGTCGTGGTAGCAAGGCCACCGCACTCTTTTTGAGTTCGTTCAGTTTTATAGAATGCTTTTTAAATTCTTTGGTCAGTTTAATCGTTTTACCGAAGACTTCTCCATTTTTTAGTATCAGACCAAATTGGACAGGAATGATATCATCAGTTAGGGAAGCTGTATAAATTATGAGCTCACTTTTTTCTTGCAAATTGCTTCTTCCTTTTAATTTATCAACAAAGTAGCTACGTACTGTTACTACATGTCGGTCTTGATTTAAACTGTCTGCCCATATATAAAAACCGTCTTTACCCGATGTCTTAGTTGGTTTTACCTCATATTTAAATACAATACCGTCTTCCATATGCGGTATGACCATACGTTGCATACAGTCTTCTCCAGAAAACAAAACTATGGGTGTTTGCTTTTTTACAATACGAGTTTGGTAGGCTTCATCGGCTATAAAATCCCAATCTGATGGTAGTTGGTTTGCTTTTGAAGGGAAAGTTTTTATTTTCCCATTGTCTTTCACAACAATATGATAATCTAAAATGCCCTGTTCTAACGATCCTGATGGAATAACGGCTTCATAATTAAACGCATTTTGATGTCTTAAGGGTATTTTTTGACCATTTGTACCAATTTGGATATAGGCTTCGCCTAAACTTGTTGGCGAAATAATTTCTGCTGATATAGCAATACTTCTATTTTCTTCAATGTCAACTAATGGTTTGTGGTTTACATAGATGTCATCTACCGATGCAGCCGGAGCTTCAAATTCATTTAATACAATATGTCCAAATTTTTGATCTGTTGCCGGTAGTGTATTACTATCAACCGTATATAAGAAATATGTACCTGGAGCTATTGAAAATTTACCTTGTTTGGTTTCCGATTGATAGGTGTTTCCAGCGTTGATACCTTTTATCTTAAAGGAACTGCCCAAATCCGTAACATCAACCTGCATGGAGCGATTTTCCCATTTTATGACAGTTACTTTTTCCTCCAGATTGTTCCTTTTGTAGGAGTCTTTTACGTAAAACACATCGGGCATCACTTCCAATCGCCAAACGCCTTTTTTTACTTTATCCAAAAAATAGGCTCCCGTACCGTCATAATTCACGATAGCGGAACTGCCAACTCCTGCTATGTGTTTCAATTGTTCAGGTTTTGGCGGTAAACTTGTAGTTGTATTGGTATAAAAGAATTTTTTATCGGTAAGCATTTCAGCCAAATCGGCAGTCTCATCTATTCTAAATACATCAAATACTTTGTTTTCAGGATAGATGCCATAACTTTTATTTAAGGGAAGTTTATGGAAGACCTCTGATGCAATTCGCATACCTATGGCTTTTTTAGGGGTATAGGCCAGATTCAAATAGTGTGTATGGTATTCGGTATTGTAAGCTGCCGTACCAAAGGAGTCGTAGGAGAATTGGGTGACCCATTGAAAACCAGCACTTTTAAAACTCCGCGCCATGGCGGGATACATATAAGAAGCGCCCATATCTGCTGCATCAAATTCATAGACCATACGGGCTTTGCTGGCAAACAACGGGTTTTCCGTAAAAGGAATATTATACGTATCTACATTATATAAAAAGTTGCCTTCTATTTCATGTTGTGCTACCAACCCCGTTGGATACCACTGAAAACTGGTACCTTGAATTGGTGCTTTGCAAATGGGTTCTAAAAAAGCCTTGTTGCGGGTAACATTGTAAAAAATGGGTTTATCACAAGTTGTGGAGCGTATGGCATCGATCATTTGGTCGAGGTATGCCGTAATATAGCTGTTGTCTTCTTTTAATTCTGGGTTGGGTTCGTTCAGTATTTCAATAGCTATTATATCCTCATCTTCTACATAACTTTTTTGTGTGTATGGGTTTATATGGTTTAAAAATTGTTTCAGATAGTTTTGTTGGGCTTTAATAGCATCATTATTGGTAAAAATTTCATGAATGGTATATTTTTCATTGAAACTATCGCGTTTTTCTGAAGGGTCTGGATATCCATTCCCAAAGTGAATCATAGGAGTAAGTGCAATCTTAATACCTCGCTCTTTTAACTTAAACAATAAATAATCGAACAATTCCAAATGCTCGTTTTGTAATAAATTGCCTTTTTCATCTGTTATTTCACAGTTCCATACATGTATCCTGTAAGCATCCAGCCCCAATCGTGCAAAGTGATATACATCTTTGTCAATGCTTTCCTTGGGGTCAATTTCCAATTGTTCGTGCGCACGATAAGAGTGGGCAAAAGGAGAGGTGTAATTTATCCCGTATAATGCCAATGCTGTGTTATTTTCCTTCCATCTCCAAATGCCATTGTCATCCACATAGGTTTGGGAAAGTACCGTTCGGCTCAAAAGAAGAAGTACAATAATTAATGTGGTTTTATACTTCATCTCTTCATGATTTTTATGAATTGCAGCGCATCATTATTTTTGGCCACCAACAATGCGGTATCTCCTTTGTTTTTTTCGCCGATTCGTATTATCATTGCATTTTTTACGTCGCCTTTTACATACAGTCCGGATTGTTGAGCAGAAACTGTTTTAAAATTCCCTTGTCCGTCACCCTTTAAAAAATGTCCATAACTGGCATCGTTTCTGGGGGTCTCTACTTCAGAGGCATAAAGATTACCAAACAACACCAAATCTTTATGGCCATCATCATCAAAATCTTCTACAAGAATTTTGTTGATGGATGATATTTGTACCTCATTTTCAAAAGGCTTAAATGAAAATTGTTTATTATCATTATTCATAAAAATGCCACTGGCGAAATTGGTGACTTCATAGGCTACAGATTCGTTTAAACCTTCGCCATATACATCAACCAATTCTGCTTTTCCAAAGGCATCATAGGTTTTGAACTTTTCTTTGATAAAAGGCATTTGATTGGAGCTACATTCACGACCCCTTAATGGAAATACTTTTTTATCTTCATGATAGGCCAATACAATATCCTCGGAATTGTTCTTATCAAAATCATTTAAATACATATAGAAAGGGGTTTCCTGTGAGGCTTTGTATTTGTAGTTTAAGCCTAAATTCCCGACAATGAAATCGGTATGGCCATCATTGTCAAGGTCATCGGCCGCAATGCTGTACCACCATCCTTTTTGTTTGGCCAATTCTGGGGATTCAGTCCGTTTTATAAAACCACCATTCTCATTTTTAAACACATCAACTGATCCCCATTCGTTGGTTACAATCAAATCTAATTTTGAATCTTTATTATAATCTATCCACAGGGCATCTGTCACCATTGTGTAGCTTGTAAGTTCGGGAGCAATAATTTCTGTTTTGTCAACAAACTTTATAGCTTTTTTGGTACTTTGATTTTCCAGAATATAACTTTTGGAATAATGCCCATAATGCCTAGGTTTGACACGAGAACCGATAAAGAGATCCAAATCGCCATCGCCGTCATAATCTCCTGCCGTCACTTTTAGGCCGCTTGTTGTAATATTGGGAATACCATGGCCTGATTTTTTGAAACGTCCATTGCCTATATTTTCATAAAAACGGTCTTTATAAAAATCGGAATTGGGTACTTCTTCATTACCACCGCTCACTACATATAAATCCTGGTCGCCATCATTATCGACATCAAAAAACAGGGCTCCGGTATCTTCATGTTGTTTGTCTTTTTCAAATGCTGTTGTATTCGATTTTATGAATGTTTTATTCGATGTCTGAATATATAGTACTCCTGCCTGGTCTTTAGCGCCTCCTATAAAGAAATCCTCCAAACCATCATTGTTCACATCGGCAACACTTAGTGCAGGCCCCATCATGGACATTTTATGGGGTATCAGTGATTCGGTCTCAAAATCGTTATGATAATTTTCCTCATGCTTAAATGAAATGCCCGATGCATCTGTAATATCCTTGAACAAGGTTTGTTTTTTTTCTATTTTTTGTGGAACAAACTTTCCTGTTGAATTATACGATATGTTTAAAGTTTGATTTGCTTTTACGTTAAACAGATACTGCAACTCACCGTTTGGCCATCTGACTGTAAGGGTATCTATTTGTTTTTCACTACCTAGGCCAAAATGGAGTGCATCAGCCATGGCCGATTGAAACCCCCTTGAGAAATGGTTTTCTACCAGTTGAAGGCGGTTTCCTGTTTTTATACGTACCTGGGCACCAAGGGCATTTTTATTCTTTTCGGCACCTTTTAGTTTTATTTTAACATAGTTGTTGCCTTCTGAATTGTTTCTATAGATAAATGCCTTGTCATCTGAATTATTGACCACAATATCTATATCACCATCGTTGTCAAAATCGGCATAGGCCGCCCCGTTTGAACTTGTTTTAGGCTGATTGAATTGAATGTCTTGAAACGTAAAGTCCTTATTGTTCAGTTTGAAAATATTTTCTTGTTTCCGAGTGGGCATTTTTTCTAAAAGGTCATTAATATATGCTTCTTTATCTAGTTTCCCTGTACTCTTTACCTCCTCTTGCTTCCCTTTTTTATATATAGCAAAATCATTATTCCTAAAATCCCGTTTAATTCCATTTGACACAAAGATGTCTTTATAACCATCGTTATCCATATCAAAAAGTAAGGGAGACCAACTCCAATCTGTACTACTCACACCTGCTAATTCTGCTATATCAGAAAATAAAGGAATACTATCTTTGGGGTTTACACCATTATTAATTTGTAAGGCATTATACATGTATTGGTGATGTAGATTCAAGTCAACAATATTCTCAAACTTTTTAGTGTTCATACCGCTCATACTGGTTTTTTGGGAATAATTGTCTTGTGCCATCATGTCTAATGACATGATGTCTAATAAGCCATCATTATTTACATCTGCTATATCGCTCCCCATTGAGAAGTTGGAAACGTGGCCAAAACTTTGTAAGGATACTTCTTTGAATGTTCCGTCTTGATTGTTAAGATAAAGATGGTCTTTTTCTGAATAGTCATGTGCCGTGTAAATATCTGGCCAGCCATCATTATTAACATCGCCAATGGAACATCCTAATGCAAAACCCAATCTGTTGTTTATAATACCAGCTTTGAGAGTGACATCTTTAAAAGTCCCATTATCATTATTATATAACTTTTCTCCAGTATACTTTGATTTTTGAGCAACTAAAAGCATAATATTTTTATCATTATATACATCTAGTTCATGGTTAAGAAGAAACATATCTAAATCACCGTCTAAATCGTAATCAAAAAAATTTGCCTGAACAGATTGTGCCGCAATATCTAAACCAAATAATTTTGCTCTTTCTTCAAAATGAGGAATGCCATTTTCATTGATTCCCATGTTTACAAGTAATTCGTTTTTTCGATGCTCTGGATTGGGTATTCTTCCAGATTTTGATATGTATATGTCCATTAGCCCATCATTATTGATATCTAGGACTGTAACTCCAGTTGGCCAACCAAATCCGCCCTTTGCATTTGATTCTTCTGTAACATTTAGAAATTTTAAATTTCCTTTATTAAGATATAAATGGTTGGATCTTTTATTACTTACAAAATAGATATCAATTAAACCATCATTATTAAAATCGGCTGTAGCGACACCCGCTCCATTATAATAGTACTCATAAAAAAAGCCATTCATATAGGTTGTTTCGTCTAATAAGTTATTAAACTTTATGTTTGTGAAATTATCTCTAAGTACAGTGAATAACTTTTCTTCTTCCTGCCTATATGATACACTCTCCGTATTACAAGATTTTAGAAAAATTAAAAACAGAAAATAAAGTATATATTTATTCATAACTAAACAACAATGTTACCATGTAAATAGTATTTTATAATTGTCGACACATTTACCTTAAACTTAGTTCTAGAAAATTGATCGACAGTACTTTGTATAAGTAGTCTATCTTTTTGGCACCTTACTGTGTAATTCAAAAATTTGCCAGTATTTTTAGTATAAGTTGCAGATAAACATAAGTAGTACTTTAATGCAAATTAGAGGGGTTTTAAACCCTCTAATTTATTTAGCTAAATTTCATTATCAATAATATATCAATAGCATTTTAATATGTATTTTGTTCTAAACCATCAATGAGTGCTACCTCATTAGCAGGTTTCGGCAACCATGCATGTTTTTGGCTAATATGAGGATATTCAACTCCTTTAACCTCGACTAACATCTCTTTTCTAACTAAATCAAACCATCGTTTATCTTCGAAGGCTAGTTCCCAGGCTCGTTCATCAATCACAGCTCTTTCAAAATCTGAAGGACCTACTGAAGGCCAATCAACTGAAGCACTAGGTGTATTGATCGGTAGATTATTAGCCCTTCTTCTTACTTTATTTAGAGCTTCTATAGCGTCTGTAGTGCCATTACCAGCAGCTTCAGCATAAATTAATAAAACATCGGCATAGCGCATATGTACATAAGCACCTCTTCCGTCTCCTGGAACTCCAGTTAAATCTGTATCATCATAACCTATAACACCCCCATCTCTATATTTGGCCGCAAATGGTGTTGAGACGTCTGCTGGGAAAGATGTTCCATCTGGCCAACTTGTTGTAAATGAGATTTCTTTTCTATAACTATCTGGAAATGCATTGAAAAAAGATGCTTCACTAAACCAGTCTCCCCAACCACCTTCTTTAGGAGATCTTGAAGCATGATGATAATGACTTCCAAAGAAGAATTCTCCATTCTGAAAACCATCCAAACCTTTAAAAAAGAAAATATATTCGCTGTTTGTTAAATTATTTACTTCTAACCATAAATCCTTAAAATCAGCTTCTAAAGAATAAACTCCTGAGTCTATAACTTCTTTTGCTTTTGCTGCTGCTAAAGGTAATGCTGAAGCATCTTTTAAAGGCCATCCCGCTTTGGTTAAATATACTTTAGAAAGTAACGATTTAGCTGCCCATTTGGTGGGTCTAATTCTTTCAGGAAAACTAGCGGGTAGATTAGCTTCAGCAGCTATTAAGTCTTGAGTTATAACTTCATAAATATCAGCCACAGAAGACTGCCCAACAGTATCTGCATTTCCTTGATTTTCAGTTGTTATAATAGGTACTTCACCAAAATATTGTGTCAATTGAAAATATGCAAAGGCTCTCCAAAACTGTGCTTGTCCAACCAAAGCATTTAGTTTTTCTTCACTAATACCATTAGCATTGTCTTTGTTACTTATTAAGGCATTTGCATTATTAATTGTTGCATAATGTATTCTCCATACATTAGCGACTATACTGCTATTAGGATCTGGATTGAAACGTTCGAAAGCTGCAAACACATCAGCTGCGCTCCCTACATCATCAGCTCCAGAAGCGGGTATTTGTACTGATCCAAAATTAAAGTCATAAGCACTCCACCCTCCCCAAAGAGGTGCAGTTACCCCAATTAATGCTGCATCAAAATCAGCTTCAGTTTGGAAAAAGTTTTCAGGTGATAACAAACCTTCAGGCTCTTCGTCTAATGTTACACAATTATTTAATATTGATAGTGCCAATATTATTAACAATAAATAAAAAATCTTATTTAGTTTCATACTCTTTTTTTTAAAAATTAACATCTAAACCTATAGTATATGTCTTTTGAGACGGAAACGCTGCTAAATCAATTCCGCCAAACGTATCTACACTAGTACTTGCTTCGGGTTCATACCCAGAATAATCGGTTATAGTAAACAAATTTGTTCCTGTAGCATAGATTCTGAGCGAAGCAATGCCAATTGATTCTAAAACCTTTTGCGGAAAATTATAGCCCAAAGCAATATTTTTCACACGGATATAAGAACCATCTTCTATCCATCTACTAGAGTTACGTATAGGAAATGCGTCATATCCGCTGAATGAAGGGACATTTGTATTTTCATTAGTAGTAGACCACCTGTTAAGGATAGTTGCACTAGTGGCGTCAGAATCTCCAGAACTTGTATCTGTTCTTAATCTTGCTACATTGAAAATATCATTCCCTTTAACTCCTTGAATAAAAATATTCAAATCAAAATTTTTATATACAAATGAATTGTTCCAGCCAAAAATATAATCAGGCTGAGCATTACCAATATTTACAATATCTTGATTATCAATAATATTATCTCCATTCTGATCTACAAATCTAGGAGCGCCAGGGAAAAATTGATTTCCATTTGCATCGGTAAAAGTCACTGCTTCCGCCGCTTGCGCAGTTGTCCAAACCCCAGCATACTGGTAACCCCTGAACAAACCTATTGGCTGTCCTTCTTGCAACCATATAGAATTTTCAAAACCAGGTACTGGAGCACTGCCAATCGAAAATTCTGTTTCTTCCCCCAAGTCAATAACTTCATTTTTATTCTTAGCAAATGTAAACCCTGTATCCCATGAAAATTCACCTTCAATAGGCCTTGTCCCTAAGTATATTTCAAAACCCTTATTTTCTACTTCTCCAATATTTCTCAATACCTCTGTACTACCAGAAGTATTAGGAAGGTTGGCCAGCTGTAATAAATCTTCTGTTGTTTTGTTATAATAATCAAAATTAGCTTGAATTCTTCCTTTAAAGAATTGGGCATCTAAACCAATATTTAGTTGTGTGGTGGTCTCCCATTTTAAATCTGGGTTTGCAGCTTGAGGTGATATATTAACCCCTGTTGACAGACTAGTCCCATCTATAATAAAACGTGCACCTCCGCCAGCATTTAGCCTTGGTAAAGATGTAAATGGCGGTATAGCCTGATTACCAACTTGCCCCCAACTTGCTCTTAATTTCAAACCAGTTAGTGTTTGATTATCTTCTAAGAAACTTTCTTTACTAATATTCCACCCGATAGCCGCTGAAGGGAAAAATGCTCTTTTATTGTTTGCTCCAAATACTGAAGCTCCATCAGACCTTGCTGTTAGTGTTACTAGATATTTACCTTTATAACCATAGTTAATTCTTCCCATATAAGATAACAAAGTTCGGGTTTGTCTGATAGATCTAGGCGTATCAAACGAATCTCCAACTCCTACATTATTAAAAGTTCCTGTATTAATTAACGAACCTGTCGCAGCTAAGCTTGACTCATTATATTCTTCGAATTGTTGCTCTAAGACACCTGTAAGTTTTAAACTGTGCTCTCCAAAATCCTTATTATAAGTTAAGGTATTTGTATTTTGTAATGTCATGAATCGCGCATTAATAATAGACGCTTTCTCGGTTCCAGGTGTTTGATTTACCCTTGCATTAGTAAAGCTATTGTTTTCATAGTCAACCAATCTATACCCTCCCATTACATTAAATGAAAGTCCTTCAATAATTTCATAATTTACATCTCCGTTAATAGAAGTTGTATTTATAAAATTTTCAAGAACAGGCTCAACAGCCTGACCAACAGGGTTTAAGTTAATAGTTGGACCAAAGCCACCTCCTGGCAATGAATAATTCCCATCTGCTTCAAAAATTGGTTTTACTGGTGCAAACACCTGCGCTGAATAAATAGGGCTTCCTCCAAAACTATTCTGAATTGTTGGGTTTTCTGTTTCTCTTGACAGAAAAGCTCTTATACCAATGTCTAACTTATCATTTATATTAAACTTTATATTTGGTCTCAAGGCATAACGTTTGTATGAAGAGTTCAAAACAATTCCTCTTTGATCGTTTAACTCTGCCGATAAATAAAATGCTATGTTATCAGCACCACCACTTACATTAAAGTGGTGATTTTGTGTAATTCCAGTTCTAAATATAGCATCTTGCCAATCTGTTCCTGTTCCTGATCTAAATTCATCAATATCAGCCTGAGAAAAAATAGCACTCCCTCCTAGTTCTGTTCTATTGTCATTTACGGTTTCAGCGTATTGAACAGGATTTAATAAATCAAGCTTTTCCCTAACCTTGTTAATGCTCAAAAAAGTACTATAACCCACAGAAGTTTTATTCCCATATCTTGATCCTTTAGTTGTAATCAATACAACACCATTTGCTCCTTTTGAACCATAAATTGCAGTAGCGGAAGCATCTTTTAAAACTTCTATAGATTGAACATCATTAGGATGAATTAAATTTAAATTATTCCCAAGCGTTACATTAGACGCAAAATTCTGGACACCTACCTGAAAACCATCAACCACAATTAAAGGGTCATTACCCCCATTTATGGAATTGGCTCCTCTAATTCTTATAGTTGTTTGCCCTCCTGGAGATGCATCATTATTCTGAATATTCACACCAGCAATACGTCCTTGTAAAGCCCGGTCTGTACGGTCAACGGGGAGTTCTTGTATAGTTTTTGCTTTTATGCTACCTACAGATCCTGTAATATCGCTCCTTTTTTGAGTACCATACCCGACCACAACAACTTCGTCTAATTGTGAGGCATCTTCATTTAACACAATGGTTAGTTCTTTTTGGTCGTTCACAATGATTTCTAAAGTAGTATATCCAACAAAAGAAACCACTAAAACAGCATTATTGCTAACTGTTAAAGAGAAGTTTCCGTCAAAATCGGTTGTTGTGCCGTTTAATGTACCTTTTTCGATTACGCTTGCTCCTGGTAAGGGTTGACCAGAAGCATCTGTTATAGTTCCTTTTATTTCCGTTTGTTGCATTGTTTCGCTATCAATACCTGCATAAGCAGGCAGTACCACGAAATTCATTAAAATCACACAAGTGATGATTTTAATAATGTTTAAAATTGTACTCATTTGTTTCATAAGCTAGTGATTTGATAGGTAAGTTATTGTTTTTAGTAATGAACATCTCTTTATGTTAGTTTGATTAAAATTCAACCGTAAGGGAGATTTGAACTCTACTCCCTTAAGGATGAACCAATTCTAAACTAACTCAAATAAATATGAAATTATAACTGCAATTACTATATTTATATAGCAACAAATGGTGTAAAAATCAATTTATAAAGGGGGGTGAATTCGTTTAACATATGTAATAAATACCTTTTTCTTGCACAAAAATTTTCATATACAGTCCCAGTAAATATTTATGCTGTAGATTAAACTACTTTTGTG
Source organism: Maritimimonas sp. 2210JD6-3 (assembly GCF_056591795.1). Taxonomy (NCBI): domain Bacteria; kingdom Pseudomonadati; phylum Bacteroidota; class Flavobacteriia; order Flavobacteriales; family Flavobacteriaceae; genus Maritimimonas; species Maritimimonas sp. 2210JD6-3. The sequence continues at coordinate 32,963 of NZ_JBWQOJ010000033.1, forward strand.
AGGTTTATGTTTAGATACTTTTCTTTAAGTCGGAAGGATTCTTGCCAAAGCGCTGTTTAAATAGTTTGCTGAAATACTTCCTATCGGAATAACCGACCCTATAACAGGCATCAGTAACAGAATAGTTTTTTTCTTCAATTAATTGCTTTGCAATTTTAAGTTTATAGTCCCTGATGAATTCAACCAAATTCATTCCAGTGAGCGATTTTAGCTTTTTATAAACTATGGAATGGCTCATTCCGATTTGGGAGGTAATATATTTCGCATTCAGACCATCGGAATCTAAATTTTCCTGAACAATATGGGTGATTTTAGATAAAAACTCTTCGTCTGAACGGTTAACATTCAATTCACTGGGGAGGATCAAATTGTCTACATCAAATTTTTTTCTTAAGAGCTCTCTGTTGTTCAGGAGTGTCCTAATCTTTGCATACAGTACATTCTCATTAAACGGTTTTACAATGTAGTCGTCTGCACCATGTTCATAACCTTCAATAATATGTACTGTTGATGCCCTGGCAGTAAGTAGTATGATGGGTATATGGCTGGTCTGCATATCTGTTTTGACACTAGTTGTCAATTCTATACCATCCATTATTGGCATCATGATATCTGATATCACCAAATCGGGTTGTTTTTTATGTATTATTTCAAGGCCTTCTTTACCATTGCCTGCTTGTAATATGCTGAAACTATTAGACAACAAATCGGTGATATAGCTCCTAATATCGGTATTGTCTTCTATGACCAACAGCGTTTGTTTTTCATTTTTAGCAATATTTAAATTCAATGGTTGCGGGTTCTTCAGATCATTGTCTTCATGAAGAACATAGTTTTCAATGCGTTCTGTTTTAACAGTGTCTCCTGCCAAGTCCCCTCTGTTAAAATGGGATTTTCCTTTCTTCAAGCTAATAGTGAACGTACTACCCATGCCTTTTTCACTATCTACCAAAATTTTTCCATGGTGTAACGAAATGATTTCTCTTACAATGGTTAATCCTAACCCAAAACCATGTATAGTGCCGGTTGTTTCCGCCCTATAAAAACTGTTAAAGATTTTTGACAGTTGCCTTTTTGACATTCCTGTCCCCTTGTCTTCAATCATCAAGATAGCCTCATCTTTGGTCTCTGACAATGTTATTTTTATTGACCCTCCTTTGTGCGTAAATTTTAGCGCATTGGTTAATAGGTTGTACAATACTTTTTCCATTTGGTTTTCATCAAACCAAAGAGGTATTTTTTCTATTGAAGATTCAAACGTAAAATCTATTTCTTTTTGGGCAGCTAATTCTTTAAAAGACAAATATATCTCTTTGCAAAAAGAAACCCAGTCTTCTTGTACTACCTTCAGCTTAATATCTTCATTTTCCAGTTTTCTGTAATCAAGAAGCTCATTTACCAAGTTTAGCAATATTTGGCTATTCTTTTTTAAGGTATCAACCGAATTTTTCAACTTACTGCCTTTAATCTCATCGAACTGTAAAATTTTGTTCAATGAGCTTAAAATCAGGGTTACTGGGGTTCTTATTTCATGGGATACATTGGTAAAAAACCGTTGTTTGATATTATAGACTTCAATATCTTTTTCATGGTTGAGTTTCTCTATTTCAAGGTTGCTTTTCATCTGTTCCCATGATATGGTATATTTTCTAAACAAATAGAGCAGGCACAAAAATGCAATTCCATACAGTACTAATGCCCACCATTGCAACCATAGTGGTTTTAATACTTTTATTTCAAGAAGGTTGACATCTACTCCCCATTGCATAGAATTTTGCCTGCTTTTAGCCATAAACGTATAATCTCCTGGGTTAAGGTTGGTATAGGTTACTTCTGTACTTTTTCCAATATCTCTCCATTCTTCATCAAAATTCAACATTTTAACCGCATATTGCCTATTGACAGAAGAGGGAAATTGCAATGCCCCAAATTGAAGCGTCAATACATTTTGATCGTGGTTTAGAACAATTCTATCCTCGAAAGCGATGTTCTTTCTAAGAATTCCGTTTTCTTCAATCGGAACTTTCTTATTGAACAACTTGAAATCTGTTAATTTAATTACAGGATGTTCTTTTTTATAACCAAGAGTTTCTGGGTCAATACGGACTACACCATCAACCCCTCCAAAATAAAGAAATCCGGAATGGTCTTTAAAAACAGCGTTGATATGAAACTCTCCAGTCAACTCAGGATAATTCTTGAAACTATTGATATTATAATCGTAACTAATAATCCCCCCTTCCTGGCAACCAAACCAAATTCTTTGTTGGTCATCTTCAATGATACTTGTAATGGTCTTATGTTCAAAAAAAACTGTATCGGTAAACCTTTCAAACTCTTTGATCTTTGGGTTTAGCCTATTAACACCTCCTGAGGCTGTCCCAATCCATATATAGTCTTTGGAGTCCTTATAAACTGAATACAAATTGTTGGTGCTTAATGATTTCTCCTTTTTATCATCGAACAGATAATTGACAAACTCATCAGCAGAACTATTATAAACCCAGAGTCCGCCACCAAAAGTTGCCAACCAAATATTATTTTGGTCTTTGTACATCGAGACTATATTATCTGTGCTGGATAACCTACCCGAACTTTTTGAATCGGTGATATGCCTAAATTTTTCAGTCTTTCGATCAAAAAAATTAAGTCCTCTTCCCCAGGTTGCCACCCATAAATTACCATATTCATCTTCAATTATTGAACGAACGTCATTATAGCTTATAGATTCCAGGTTGTTGGGATCATGTTTATACTGTTTGATTAGTTTCCCCCTTTTATCACAATGGAGTAATCCGTCGGTAAACGTGCCCAACCAAAGCGAACTATCTTTGGCTTGTGTAATCTGTTGTATATAGTCAGCCCTTAGCGAGTTATTCTGTCCTGTAAAATAGTGTTCAATTCCCTTTGTTCTGTAATTGTATAAGGTCATTCCATTACCGTCAGTACCAAAAAACAGTTTATCAGGAGCCTTTAAAATAGATAAAACGCCCTTAAGGTCTTTGCCGGCAATGTCACTATAAGCAATCTCAACTTTAGAGCTTTGCTTTAAAACATTGACACCATTCCATGCTGTTCCTATCCAAATATTGTTATGGGTGTCTTCCAAGATTTTAACTATGGCATTTCCTGATAATGAATGTTGACCCAATCCTTTTTTTTCATAATTGGTGGCGTGAAAATCTTTTCCTCCAATATTCTTTAAATGTAGTATCCCGTTTCCGTCCGTTCCAACCCATACATCGTTGTTTTTATCTGTTATAAGAGATCTGACGACTTTTATTTTTTTCTCTTGTATTGGAACTATACTTTTAAAAAAATCAGAAAATTTATGAGTATTAGTATTCATTTTAATCAAACCACTGCCATTAGTCCCAATTAACAATGCTTTTGAATCCAATTTTACAAGGCAGTAGATCAAATCAACATTAAAGTTTTGGTTGGTATTTTGTATTGATTGGTACACTCCGGTTTTAACATTAAGAAGCTTTAAACCACCTCCATGTGTTCCGACCCATAAATGATCTTGAGAGGCTTCAGTTAAGCTTGTAACGATTATTTTATCAAAACTTTGATTATTATTAAATCCGAAAAATCGTGTGCTGTTAGATTTCTTGTTTAATTGATATACGCCATTATCAGTTCCAATCCAAATAGTTCCTTCTGTATCTTCGAATAGGCTGTATAAACTTTTGGAGGAAATACCTTGGCTATTGTTATCGGGTTTTAATGAATATTGATGAAAGATGTCCTTTATTTCATCATAAAGAAAGAGTCCTTCATCGAGTGTAGAAACCCACATAGCACCTCCATAGTCAATAAGGATATCGGTAATGTCATTCGAAAGGATATCGCTATTACCTGCATTGTAAATCTTTATGTGCTTTCCGTCAAACCTGTTTAGTCCATTTTTAGTTCCGATCCATAAAAATCCAGACTTATCTTCAGCAAAACAATTTACCCTATTGTTAGATAAGCCATCTGTCCTGTTTAATTGACTGAAATAGGGCTGGAATTGACCCCATAAACACTGAGCCATACTAATCAACAGTAAAAAAAATAGAATTTTAGGTTTCACAAAATGTCTGTCTATTAATTTCTTTTATGTACAAATTAAAGGTAAATTATGTAATTCAAAGTTTTATTTTCTGCCTTTAAAGAGAAGACGAACCTGTTGAAAGAGTTCTTTTTAATAATTCACTTTTGATTAATTTATTCCTTTGAATAATTTCATCAACGTCTTCTAATATTTCCGCATATTTTAAAGAGCTGAACTTTGGAAATAATACTGCAATAGTATTTGTCTTTTTACTTCTTAAAGCAACTGCATAATTGTTCGGAACATAATTATATAAAACTGCAAGTTCTTTTATTTTCTTCTTTGTTAACTCACTAATCTCAAAACTGTCATTCAGAGCTTTAGAGACCGTTGACACAGAAAACCCAGACATACTGGCAATTTGTTTTAGAGTTATATTTGGTTGTACTTCTACCATCTTTTTAATCAAAAAATTGCAATCTCATTAACTTATATTTAAGTTTACTAACAAAACACCTAAGTAAGCTACATCATTTTATAGGTGTTAAATTATCATTTCTGTTTCCGCCAATGATTTATCGAATTTCTATAATAGATTTTTTAAAGTCATGTATTAAAAATGATATCTTACAAAAGCTTCCATAGCCGCATAATCGGCTAATCCTAAGGCGTTATATTTCTGTGCTGTAGCTCTA
>NZ_JBWQOJ010000034.1:0-36151 GCF_056591795.1 Maritimimonas sp. 2210JD6-3
TACTCTGGTAGATTTTCGCTTTTCGAATAACCAAGATTTGCTCAGCAAGTTCAAGCTGTTCACGATTTTTTTCTTTTCAGAAGAGGAATTAGGATTGCTTATTAAAAAAGTTGAAGGTATTCATAATCCCCAAGGTGTTTAGTTTTTTCTTTCTTAAGTGTATTTTTATCATGGCGACACATTATTTTGTGTCTCACCAATATCTAGACACACATGAGACACAATAAAAGTATGAAAATCACATAATAAAGGGAAAGTAAAACTCCAAGATTTATTAACAACAATTTGATTTACAGTTAATTGAATTCAAATGATATCAAATAAAATGATTATCTATTTCCCAATACAAAAATTAGAAAATATATTACCTAAAATATCTTTATCCACATCATATTCTCCAGTAATAGTACCTAAATAGCGTAAGCATTCGCGAATATCTATTGCAAAAAGATCAGAAGGTAAGTTATTTTCAATACCGTCTTGTACCGCCAAAATACTTTCTAGTGCTTTATTAAGTGCTTCAAAATGACGTGAGTTGGTTACAATAGTCTCATTATTACTTAAGGCTCCAGTGGTTACTAATGAGGTTAATTCAGATTTAAGTTCATCAATGCCTATTCCTTTTTTAGCCGATAACGGTAAAAGATTTGAGATTTGAGATTTGAGATTTGAGATTTCGATTTCTGTAAGTTCATCTACCTTATTTGCTATTACTAATAAACGTTTACTTCTGAAGCGATTCTTAACATTCTCTAGTTTATCCATAAATTCTGAGCTTTGAGAATTAAATTTTTTAGAGTCCACTAAGAAAATAATAAGTTGAGCCTTATCAGCTTTCTCGTAAGCCTTTTTTATACCTATAGATTCTACAACATCTAAGGTATCTCTAATTCCGGCAGTATCAATAAATCGAAAGGCAACGCCATCTATAATTACTTCATCTTCAATAGCATCTCGAGTTGTGCCAGCAATATCAGACACAATGGCTTTTTCTTCATTTAACAACGTGTTTAAAAGCGTAGATTTACCAACATTGGGCTCACCAATAATGGCTACTGGAATTCCATTTTTCATTGCATTCCCAAAAGCAAAACTATCGATCAATCGTTTTAATACAGACGTAACCTTAGCTACGAGCTCTTTAAACTGCGTTCTATTAGCAAACTCTACATCTTCACCAGAAAAGTCTAATTCTAACTCTATTAAAGATGCAAAATCTAATAATTGTTGGCGTAGAGCTTTCAATTCATTGGTGAAGCCTCCACGCATTTGTTGTAGGGCTAGTGTATGTGAAGCTTCTGAGTTAGAAGCAATAACATCTGCTACAGCTTCCGCTTGACTTAAATCTATCTTCCCATTTAAAAAAGCACGCATGGTAAATTCACCATTATCTGCCATACGGCAGCCATTTTTTAAAAACAATTGAATAATCTCTTGTTGAATATAAGAAGATCCATGACAATTAATTTCTACTACATCTTCTCCTGTATATGACTGAGGATTCTTAAAAATAGAGACTAATACTTGATCTAATATTTTTCCTTTTTCAATAATATGACCCAAATGTATGGTGTGAGACTTTTGACGTAGTAATGACTTATTTTTTTTTATTGATTTAAATAAGTTATTAGTAATTTGAAGTGCCTCATTTCCTGAAATACGTAAAACAGAGATGGCTCCTACACCAGATGGTGTAGCTAAGGCTATGATGGTATCATTATGAATCATATAAAATTGTAAAGTATGCAAAATTAGTAAACTTACTTCTCAAAAGATGAGAATAGATTAGATTTCCATATAAGTGTAACGAAATAAGGGGTTAAGCGTCTAATAAGTACACATTCATTAATCAAAATTTAGACCATGAAAAAAAATAATCAATTATTAGTTATTACACATCTGAGTCAGTTGTTAGACTTGTTTACGCTCGTTGGCGGATTTTTAGTGCCCTTTATTTTATGGGTGTCTGCTAAAGAATCTGTAGAAGATATGGATGAGCATGGAAGAAGCATCATTAACTTTAGACTGAGCATGATCATATACGCAATTATATGCATACCCCTAATATTATTTTTTGGATTAGGATTGTTAGGATTTTTAATAATAGGGGTATTATATTTTATCTTACCAATTATTAATGCTGTAAAGGCGAGTAATGGAGAACAACCTAATTATCCGTTTTCGATGAATATTATTTAATCATTAAAAATAACTATAAAAACGTCAATTAATTTTGGCGTTTTTTCTTTTTAGAATAATGAAAAAAATCATGATTTTCAATGATTTTAAAATACATAGTTACACTATTGTATAATAAAAAGAACCAATATACATTTGGTGAGTACAATAATTAAAAGAAAGTCACGTTTAGATTGTGGTACTTCTATTATATAAGAAGTCTTAAAAATTAAAGGGGAGAGAGGAGAGAAGTTTGCAGCAATTATAATCGCTAAACATTTATAATACCGTAAGCTTTTCTCCTTACTATTAAAACATACTCGGCACTAGATCGAGCAACAATAAAGGGGAGAAAGGAGCATAGTTTACTCAGATACTACACTTATGAGTTTACTGGCTCCTTTATTTTTCTAGATTACTTTTAAATAGCTCGCTTTATAAAATCTTCATATTCATAGTAGAAAAGTTCAAGTACCAGCATATTCTTATAAAAGAATTCATAACAATTTTTCCATGTATCTTTATTATAGATACTAAATTTTTCTTGGTAAGGAATATAAATTCGTTGAATAATTTTTCCATTGCCTAATTGATAGGAAGCATCAAAAATCACTTCAGGTAGTTCAGCTTCTAATAGTTTTCTTAATGATAAAAACTGATTGTATAGTAATTCATTAGTAATAACATCTGGGTGTTCAAAATCTAAACAAACCATCGCCTTTTTTCGATCTGCCAAAAATTTAAAAGCAAAACCTTTAATCTTAGTATTATATAAGAGCCATTTTCGTGGGAAAGATTTCCCAAAACTTGTCCAAAATTCTTTGCGTAGTTGTGCCGATTGCTTTTTACTAAACAAAATGGTAAATATGGTAGTTGAATTTAGCCGTGTACTTTTGCTTTATTACCTCTATTTTTCATAAACTTTGCTTCATAGGCTAATAATCCTTGCCATTTATCATCAACAATCTTTCTATCTAAGTACTTTCTTGCAAAATTAAGAAAAGTAGTGTAGTGATTTGCCTCAGAGATCATAAGGTCTTTATAAAATTGTGATAATTCTCTATCTTCTAAATTCTCTGAAAATACTTTAAAGCGCTCACAGCTTCTTGCTTCTATAAGTGCAGCCAAAAGCAAACGATGTACAAGTTGCTCATTTCTTGAACCGCCTTTTTGAAAAAAATTACGCAAATGCATAGCGTAATCATTTTTTTGTTCTCTACCCAAAGTCATGCCTCTCGACTTCATAAGCTCGTGTACCATTTTAAAATGCTCCATCTCTTCTAACGCAATATCAGCCATTTCTGTTACTAATTCTGTTTCTTCAGAATAATTGATAATAATTGATACTGCATTCGAGGCGGCTTTTTGTTCAGCAAAAGCATGATCGGTTAATATTTGTTGTAAATTATCTTGAGCAATTTCTGCCCATGATGTTTCAGTCTCGAATTTTAAACCTAACATGATTATAAATCTAAATTAAAAGTATTTCTAAGTTTTGCCAATGCTTTATTTTTTTCTAGCATTTTGGCATATTTTTCTTGAGGAGTATATGCGAATTTTTTAGTTAACTCTTCGTTTACATTTAATTGAAAATCAACGCTGTAGTTGTTTAGTTGATCACGAAGGTGTCTAAGTAAACGTGGTTTTATTTTGTCAAATTCGGCTTTCATCATACCATTAGGAAAGGTAAGTTGAATTTCATTACTATTTATTTTTGGAGTATCAGACTTCATAATTGAAGCAATAATCTTCTCTCCATTTTTAATAAGCTTATCTATATAAGAATCCCAAAGCACAAAAAACTGTTCTTTCGTAAACGATGCTTTTGGTAAATTTTCTGGATTTACTTCTTCTAAACTCGTGGCTTTTATTTCCTCTTTCTTTTTATGTATAGAGTTTAAGGATAATGCCGATGCCTTTCTACGTTCAGTTCTTAAGACAGGTTTTTCTTTATTGTTTGTATTTTTTTCTTCAGTATTAGTATGAATTGTAACATTTTGAGGTGTTATGTTAGCTTCGTTTTGAGTTAGTACTTTCTCATCTTTTAATGAAGAATTAGTATCATCATTCTTAGCTACGCTTAAAAAGTTAACTGAAGGAATTATAAAGTGTTTATGCTTTTTTTTTTCTCCATCAAATGTGATAGAAGCTAACTGCATCAATGCTAATTCTACTAATAAACGTTGGTTTTTACTAGACTTGTATTTTAAATCACAATCATTAGCTAGGTCAATTCCTTTCAATAAAAAACTTAATGGTGCTTTCTCTGCTTGTTCTAAATACTGTTTTTTTGCTTTATCTCCTACTTCTAATAATGCCACAGTTTGCTTATCTTTTGCTACTAAAAGGTCTCTAAAATGAGATGCTAAACCACTAATAAAATGATGCCCATCAAAACCTTTTGATAAAATAGTATTAAAATGAATTAATAATTGTGGAATATCATTATTTAAAATAAGCTGGGTTGCATCAAAATAAGAATCGTAATCTAATACGTTTAAATTTTCTGTAACATCTTGTCGCGTAATAGTATCACCAGAGAAACTAACAACGCGGTCAAAAATTGAAAGTGCATCACGCATAGCTCCATCAGCTTTTTGAGCAATAATGTGCAGAGCATCATCTTCGGCATTAACGTTTTCACGATTCGCAATTTTCTTCAAGTAATTTTTAGCATCAACTACTCTAATTCTTTTAAAATCAAATATCTGACATCTTGAAAGAATTGTAGGAATAATTTTATGTTTTTCGGTAGTCGCCAAAATAAAAATAGCATGCGCTGGGGGTTCTTCTAAGGTTTTTAAAAAGGCATTAAAAGCTGCTTGCGAAAGCATATGTACTTCATCTATAATATAAACCTTATACTTGCCAGTTTGAGGCGGTATGCGAACCTGATCGGTCAAACTTCTAATATCATCAACAGAATTATTAGACGCCGCGTCGAGTTCAAAAATATTAAATGCGAAATCTTCATTTTTATCAACTTCTTTACCGTCTTGGTTGATGTTTTTTGCTAAAATTCTTGCACATGTGGTTTTACCTACCCCTCTAGGGCCTGTAAATAATAAAGCTTGGGCTAAATGGTTGTTCTTTATAGCATTTTCAAGCGTATTCGTAATTGCTTGTTGGCCAACTACATCTTCAAAATTTTGAGGACGATATTTACGAGCCGATACTATAAAATGTTCCATGAAGAGTTAAAAATTAAAAAGCAAAGGTAAAAATTAACTATAGATTTTATCGTAGAGATCTTTATAAATATCTTTAATTACTTTACGTTTCATTTTCATAGTTGGCGTAAGTTCTCCGCCATCTATTGACCAAACATTTGAAGTAAGTTCGAAACGTTTAATCTGTTCCCATTTTCCAAATTTCTTATTGCATTCGTTTACTTCATTTTGAATTCTATCGAGAATTATTTTCGAAGTAATAATCTCTTCATTAGTGTCTCCTATGTTTAGATTTTCTTTACTACACCATTCTCTTATGTATTCAAAATTTGGTTGTATGAGAGCAGCAGGCATTTTTTCACCTTCACCAACCACCATAATTTGTTCGATAAATAATGATTGCTTGAATTGTCCTTCTAATAATGGTGGGATTACGTATTTACCTCCAGAAGTTTTAAACATTTCTTTAATACGTCCGGTAATTTTTAAGAATCCATCTTCAATCTTTCCTTTATCACCCGTATGAAAATATCCGTCTTTTAAAACTTCTGCGGTTTTCTCTGGATCTTTATAATACCCTTGCATTACATTAGGACCTTTTACAAGAATTTCATCATTCTCAGCAATTTTAACTTCAACACCTTCAATAACTCTTCCTACAGTACCTATTCTAAAGCCCTCATTTTGTTGGTCATTCACTGATACTACAGGTGAAGTTTCTGTTAAACCATAGCCTTCCATTATTGGCATACCTGCAGCAGCAAAAACTCGAGTCAATCTTGGTTGCAATGCCGCACTACCCGAAACCATTAATTCTAAATTACCGCCGAGCGCATCTTGCCATTTGCTAAAAATTAATTTTCTAGCTATAGCTAATTGTCTTTCGTACCACCATCCATTTTTGCCATAGGGTTCATATTTTAATCCGAGGTCTATTGCCCAAAAGAATAATTTCTTTTTAATACCAGTAAGGTCATCACCTTTGGCATAAATCTTATCATATATTTTTTCATAAAGCCTAGGCACAGCGGTCATAACATTCGGTTTCACTTCTTGGGCATTTTCACTTAATTTATCAATAGCTTCAGCAAAATAAACCGACACGCCGCAATACTGATACAGGTATAGTATCATGCGTTCAAAAACATGACAAATTGGTAAAAAACTTAATGCTTTTGCTTTACCATATTTAAGAGGTACACGCTTTTCACTACTTAAAACATTAGATACGATATTATTATGAGATAACATAACACCTTTAGGTCTTCCAGTAGTACCCGACGTATAAATTAAAGTTGCAAGGCTGTCAGGTGTTACAGAATTCTTACGGTCTTCAACAACATCTTGGTTACTTTCATCTTGACCTAATTCAAGTACTTCTTTCCAGCTTTTTTCGCCCACTATATCATCAAAAGTAAATACGTCTTTAAGGTTAGTTTTGTCTTTAATTTTATTTAATTTTTCTAAAACTATTTCATCAGATACGAAACAATAGATAGCCCCAGAATGGTTAATAACGTATTCATAATCTTCACTTGAAATCGTAGGATAGATTGGTACATTTTGTGCGCCAACTTGTAAAACCCCTATATCACAAATATTCCATTCTGTTCTGTTCGTTGAAGATATTACAGCAATTTTATCATCTTTTTGCACACCTAATTTTAAAAGACCTCTGCTAATTGCATTGGCTTTTTTAATATATTCTTCAGAAGAAGTAACTTGCCACTTACCATTCTTAGATTTAGTAACTAAGGCCTCCTTCAAATTATATTTTTCTAACTGATGATATGCAAAATCAAAAATGCGTGTAATTTGTATCGACATAGGTTCATAATTATTTAGGAACTTGCAAAGTAAGAAATTTTAATGAATAAAGAAACCCTCTTAAATCTATTCATTATCTTTGCTGACCTAAAAAATCAAACGTCAATGAAAATATCATATAATTGGTTAAAGCAGTTTCTAAGCATTGATTGGGAAGCTGAAAAAACGGGAGAACTGTTAACCGATTTAGGTCTTGAAGTCGAGGGTGTTGAAACAGTAGAATCCATTAAAGGAAGTCTTGCTGGAGTAGTGGTTGGAGAGGTGTTAACTTGTGAGAAACATCCGAATGCAGATAAGCTAAAATTAACTACTGTTGATTTAGGAAATGGTGAACCACTACAGATTGTTTGCGGTGCACCCAATGTAGCAAAAGGACAAAAGGTTCCCGTAGCTACTGTGGGTACTATTTTATACGATAAAGAAGGGAATGATTTTACGATAAAGAAGGGAAAAATAAGAGGTGAAGAAAGTCATGGAATGATCTGTGCAGAAGACGAATTAGGTTTAGGAGAAAGTCATGATGGTATTATGGTACTCGATAAAAATATTGCGCCAGGAACAACAGCTGCTGAGGTCTTTGATATTTCCACAGATCAAGTATTTGAAATCGGGCTTACCCCTAATAGGGCTGATGCTATGAGCCATTTTGGTGTGGCTCGTGATCTACGCGCGGGCTTGCTTCGTCAAGAGATAGATATTGAATTAATCACACCCTCAGTTAGCAATTTTGATGTTGATGAACGTATTATGCGTGTTGATGTCGAAGTAGAAAATCACGAATTAGTACCGAGATACGCCGGAGTTACTATTACAAATATTAAAGTAGAGGAGTCACCAAAATGGATTAAAGATCGCTTACAAGCAATTGGCTTATCACCCATAAATAATGTAGTAGATGTTACCAATTATGTATTGCATGAATTAGGGCAACCTTTGCATGCTTTTGATGCTGCAAAAATTAAAGACAATAAGATTGTAGTAAAAACACTAGTTGATGGCGCTAAGTTCACAACACTAGATGGTGTAGAGCGAACATTAAGTAGCGAAGATATTATGATTTGCGATGGCGAATCAAACCCCATGTGTATTGGTGGCGTTTTTGGCGGTTTAGAATCGGGTGTAACAGCGAATACAACTTCTATATTTTTAGAGAGTGCTTATTTTAATCCAGTTTCAATCAGAAAAACGGCGAAACGTCATGCGTTAAATACAGACGCGTCTTTTCGTTTCGAAAGAGGTATTGATCCGAATATAACAGAATATGCATTAAAACGTGCGGCAATTCTTATTGAAGAAATTGCTGGTGGTAAAATCACTTCTGATATTACCGATATATATCCGAATAAAATAGCAGATAATGAAGTGCATCTTTCCTATAAAAAGACATTTAAGTTGATAGGAGAAGAAATTTCTAGAGATGCCATTAAAGATATTCTGGCTTCATTAGATATAAAAATAAACAATCAAACAGAAACAGCACTAGGTTTAACAATTCCTGCATACAGAGTAGATGTTACACGAGAGGCAGATGTAATTGAAGAGATATTGAGGGTATATGGTTATAATAATATCGCTACTTCCGAAAAATTAAATACTTCCATTTCGTATTCAGATAAATTAAGCACAACAAAATTACAAAACTTAATTTCTGATCAATTAGTGGCTTTAGGTTTTAATGAAATGATGGCAAATTCATTGACGAAACCTGAGTATATTAACTTTTCTGAAAATCTTAAAGAAACTCACAATGTAACGATGCTGAATCCGTTAAGTACAGATTTATCAGTCATGCGCCAATCACTATTATTTAGTGCATTAGAAGCAGTTTCACATAATTTAAATCGTAAATCGAATACTATAAAATTTTTTGAATTCGGAACCACTTATCATAAGTTTGATAATAATTATGCTGAAAAAAAACATTTAAGTTTGACCATTTCTGGAAATAAAACAAAAGATAGCTGGAACTCTAAAACTGAACAATCAGATTTTTTCTATGCAAAAGGAATACTAAATTCACTACTGGAAAGAGTAGGAGTAAACGGAGTGAAAGCTACTCCAGTCACAGACGATATTTTTTCTGAAGGATTGTCCCTGAAGTTGGGTAAAACTACCCTTGTAGATTTTGGTGTTGTTAAACGTTCGATCTTAAAACAATTTGATATAAAGCAAGAAGTGATTTTTGCTGACTTTAATTGGGAAAATCTTATGCAGTGCATTGGTAATAAACAATTAAAAGTTAAAGAGTTACCTAAATTTCCATCTGTAAAGAGAGATTTTGCATTGCTATTAGATACCAAGGTATCATTTAGTGACTTATACAGAACGGCTTTTCAAACGGAAAAACAGTTGTTAAAATCAGTTGACTTATTTGATGTTTACGAAGGAAATAATTTACCTGATGGTAAAAAATCGTATGCATTGAGTTTCCAATTGCAAGATGAACATAAAACATTGAATGATAAAGTTATAGAGAAGGTAATGCAGAAGTTAAGAACCGCCTTTGAGCGCGATTTTGATGCAGAGCTTAGATAATTTAAAAACTCCTTTAACGGAGTTTTTTTAATTTTACATTTTAACCCACTATTGTATATGTATAAGAAAGTTATACGTCCTGTACTTTTTATGTTTGACCCTGAAAAAGTACATCACTTTACATTCTCCTTCATAAAGTTACTATTTAAGCTTCCCTTTATTGCTGGGCTTACGCGGAAATACTATCAAGTGACTCATCAAAAATTAGAACGTAATTTATTCGGATTGACTTTTAAAAATCCTGTAGGATTAGCGGCTGGATTTGATAAAAATGCTGTTCTGTATAATGAACTTGCAAACTTCGGATTTGGTTTTATAGAAATAGGTACGATAACTCCGAAAGGACAAGATGGAAACCCTAAAAAAAGACTCTTTCGATTAAAAGAAGATCAAGCTATTATTAATAGAATGGGTTTTAATAATGAAGGATTGAATACTGCCATAGAGCAACTCAAAAAAAATAAAGGCAAGGTTATCATTGGGGGCAATATTGGTAAGAATAAAATTACTCCTAATGAACAGGCTATCGAAGATTATCTCGTAAATTTTAAAGGCTTGTTTAACTATGTAGATTATTTTGTTGTAAACGTAAGTTCACCAAATACGCCTAATTTAAGAGCATTGCAAGAGAAAGAACCGCTATCAAAGCTTTTGAAGAGGTTACAAGAAGAGAATGTAATTTTATCAAATACTAATGGTAGTAAAAGAAAACCAATCTTATTAAAAATAGCACCTGACCTGACAAATGACCAATTATTAGATATTGTTGATATCGTTACAGAAACAAAGATAGATGGTGTAATCGCTACAAACACTACGATTTCACGAGATAACTTACACTCAAAAAATAAAAATGAAATTGGTGGTTTAAGCGGAAAACCAGTTACGAAAAGAGCTACAGAAGTAATCAGATTTCTTTCAGATCAATCTAATAAATCTTTTCCTATTATTGGCGTAGGTGGCATACACTCAGCTAAAGATGCTTTAGAAAAATTGGAAGCCGGAGCAGATCTTGTTCAGATTTACACCGGCTTTATATATGAAGGTCCGCGCTTAATTAAAAAAATTAATAAAGCACTTCTTTAATTGTTATTTTTTAATAAATACTTAGAGAATTTATCACCATTAACATCGGTATATTTCGTATCGATATCATAGGCAACATTCATGCCTTTTACATCAAAGTCCCCACGTATTTTCGTGTATTTTAAGCTTAAATCACCTCTAAATTTGGCGTTATTAAAACTTACACCTTTGTTAAATTTTGAGTATTTAAATGTAGCGTTTTCATCAAAATTGGTATTAGCGAAATTTGCTTTTTGGCTAAAATCTGCATATTTAAAAGTAGTTTGATCTTCAAATTTAGATCCAGAAAAATCAGCGACACGCTCAAAATCTGAATATTTAAAGTATGCTTTACCTTTAAAAGTGCAATTCACAAAGTTTACATCGTTTTCAAAATTGGCAATAAAGGTATATTTAGAATCTTCATCATGAATATAAGCATATACATGGTCTTCAAAAGTGCAGTTTACAAACGATACTTTACCATCAATTTGTTCTTCTACAGAATTGCTACCACCATTTTTCCACCATTTTTTTCTTTTTGGTAAATCGGGTAATTTTTCATCCATATAGGTCATATCTAATGAGCCAATTATAGTTATATTTTCATAAGATACATCTTTACCATTCTTGATATCATTTAAAATATCTTTAGCATTGACGGTTTTTTGAGCAATTAAAGATGTAAAAGCTAAGAGTAATACAAAAGAGAAGTAACATTTTTTCATGGTCTAAATTTTAGAAAGTCTATAGTATAGACTCATGCTTTTTAGAATTGTTACAGTTCGTTAGGTTTTGCAAAAAAATAAAGGAGTGAATTCTCAGTAGTATGTATTGAGTAATTCGCTCCTTTCTCCCCTTATTGTAATTTCCTTTTACAGAATGTTATTTTGTTTAAATGAAGGAGAAAAGTTTATCATTTAGTACTGTGTAGTGAACTAAAGTTTAGTTAGTGATCAAACTTTTCTCCTTTCTCCCCTTTATTGTTGCGCCTAGAAAGCGTATATGGTTAAGTTCTAAAATAAAGGAGAAAAATCTTTTGTAGTTGAATTTTTAGCTATAAAAAGATTACTGATTTCTCTCCTTTCTCCCCTTGTTGTTAACTCTTGTTTAATTGTAAGAGTATTATTTTAATGAACTTTATTACTTCGTTTGTCTGATACAAATGTATAATGAGATGAGACATCTCACAATAGAGCATTTAGGGATTTTTAAAACTCATGGAAAACCATGAGTTTTTATTTTATTTATAAAAAACTGATTTTCAATGTATTATATAGATAAAAAGATTAATAGAGTTAGAATTGATGAAAATGATTGTTAAATTTTAACATAAAAAATTTTCATATTTTTTTAACAATCATAATTAATAAAGGAAAATAGGGAAGCGGTTTTGTTAAATATTTATGATGAATTGAGAGTTTATAATACATTTTTACAAGTAAAAAGTATCTTTAGGGGATTCAATAAACAAAATAAACTGTAACAACGCTAAAAGATGAGAGTCTTTGAGCTATAAAACTATAATTTCAAACGATAATCAGTTGTACTATGAAACATTATTTAAAATTGTCAATGTTATTTGTAATCACATTATTAGTTCAAATAACAGTAGCACAAGAGAAAACGATTTCACTAAATAAAGATTTTGATAAGGTCATTATTAGCCCTCACATAGAAGTAGAGTTTGTTAAAGGAAATGCAACTATGATTGAAATTCAAAATATAACAGTTCCCAATGAAAAACTACAATATGAAATTGTAAATGGCACACTTCAAGTCTATTTAGAGGGAGCTAAGACTGTAACAAAGCATAAAAAATATAAAAATAATGGTTGGAAACAAAAGGTGTCCATTTATAAAAATACTGTAGCCAAGGTTAGACTGACCTATACGAATGTCGATACATTTTCTTTACGTGGTGAAGAGAAAATTACATTTGAAAGTCCATTAGATCAAGATAAATGTATATTACGTATTTACGGAGAATCTGAAGTATTAATTAAAGAAGCAAAATTAAATGAATTACGTGTTGCCATCTATGGTGAAAGTCATTTAGTAATAGACTCAGGAGAAATTAATAAACAACGTATTACAGCCTACGGATCAAGTAAAATGCGTTCGCTCAATGCAACAAGTAAAGAAGCAAAAATTACTTCTTATGGTGAAGGTACTTATCAATTTAATGTATCAGACAGATTAAAGGTAACCTCTTATGGGGAAGCCAATATCTTATATAAAGGCAATCCACAAATTAAAAAAGGAATCGTTATTGGCGATTCTACAATACGCAGTATTAACTGAGAAAATCATGTGTAAATAAAAAATAGTCTTTGAATTTTCAAAGGCTATTTTTTATTTACGTTCTTTAATCCATTTTCTAGCATTTACAAAAGCTTCTAGCCATGGTGATACTTCATCTTTTCTGTCTTCAGGATAATGAGCCCAATTCCATTGAAATGTGGAACGCTCTATGTGCGGCATGGTCACTAGATGACGACCCGATGTATCGCACAACATGGCTGCATTATAATCTGATCCATTAGGATTATGCGGATATTCTGCATAGGTATATTTGGCACAGATATGATAGTTTTCTTCACTTAGCGGAAGGCTATATTTTCCCTCACCATGGGAGATCCAAACACCTAAGGTACTTCCAGCTAAAGAGGATAACATCACTGAATTATTTTCTTGTATTTTTACCGAAGTAAAAGCACTTTCATGTTTTTTAGAGTCGTTATACGTAAGTTTTCCATGTACTTCATGTTCAGGATTTATTAATTCTAATTCCATCCACAGTTGTGCTCCATTACAAATACCCACTGAGAGCGTATCTTCACGTTCAAAGAATTTTTTTAAGGTGGTATTTGCTTTTTCGTTGTACAAAAATGCACCTGCCCATCCTTTAGCAGAACCTAATACATCAGAATTTGAGAATCCGCCAACGGCACCTATAAATTGAATATCTTCTAAGGTTTCACGACCAGAAATTAAATCGGTCATATGCACATCTTTCACATCAAACCCAGCTAAATACATGGCATTTGCCATTTCACGTTCAGAATTTGAACCTTTTTCACGGATGATGGCTGCTTTAGGACGCCTACCGTCATTATGAGGAGCTTGCGACGTGGTAATCTCATAGTTTTGAACAGATTGCTTCGTTTCACTCGCAATGACATCTGCTAACTTCCCAGTAAAATGTTTAGGAAACTTATAGGTTAATGGCTGGTTTTTATAATTATCAAACCGGTCTTTGGCTAAACCGTTTGCCGTTTGTTTTTGGTCGAGTAGGAAAGAAGTTTTGTACCAAGTATCTCTTAATTCAGCAATAGAAAGTGCAAACACATCTGAACCGTTCTTAATATTTAAGCGGTCAGATTCGGTTACAGAACCAATGTTAAAGAATTCGATATTGTTCTTTTCAAATACAGCTTCAACGCTATCGTCAACTGCTTGGAATACAATTCCTGAGTTCTCTGCAAACAATAGTTTTATACTATCTTTTTCATCTATTTGAGATAGATTAATATTTGCTCCAATATTTACATCGGCAAAACATAATTCTAATAGGGTAGTAATCAATCCTCCAGAAGCTACATCATGACCTGCAACAATCTTATCTTCCTTAATTAAATTTTGAATTACATTGAAGGCAGATTTAAAGAAGTCGTTATTGGTAATAGTAGGAGTGGTGTTTCCAATTTTATTTACAACTTGTGCAAAAGAACTACCTCCTAATTTATGCCTATCCTGTGATAAGTTGATGTAGTAAATGCTTCCTTTATTTGGTTTTAAAACGGGCTCTACAACTTTAGTTATATCATTACAATTTGCTGCAGCTGAGATCACTACCGTACCAGGAGAAATAACTTCCTCATTAGGGTACTTTTGTTTCATTGACAAGGAATCTTTCCCAGTTGGAACGTTGATTCCTAAATCAATTGCAAAGTCAGAAATAGCTTTTACAGCTTTATATAAACGCGCATCTTCCCCTTTATTTTTACAAGGCCACATCCAGTTAGCTGATAAGGATACTGATTGTAAACCGTCTTTTAAAGGAGCCCAAACAATGTTTGACAACGCTTCAGTGATAGAGTTTTTACTTCCTGCTTCTGGAGCAATCAATCCAGAAATCGGTGAGTGTCCTATAGAAGTAGCAACTCCTTCTTTTCCTTTATAATCTAATGCCATAACTCCTACATTGTTTAATGGAATTTGTAAAGAACCAACACATTGTTGTTTCGCAACTTTACCACCAACACAACGATCAACTTTATTTGTTAACCAATCTTTGCAGGCAACAGCTTCTAATTGTAAAACTTGCTCTAAATATTGCGTAAAGTTTTCTTTTGAATACTCAACATTAGCATATTTACGATCAACTGTATTATCAGTCATAATCGTTTTAGGAGAACTCCCAAACATATCTTCTAAAGCTAAATCCATGGGTTTGTTTCCATTGGTTTTAGATTCAAAAGTAAATCGATGATCACCAGTAACATCACCTACGGTGTACATTGGTGAACGCTCACGTTCTGCAATTCTCTTTAAAATGTCAATATGTTTTTCGGCAATTACTAACCCCATTCGCTCTTGAGATTCGTTACCAATAATCTCTTTATCTGATAAGGTAGGATCACCAACAGGTAGTTTGTCTAAATCGATGTTTCCACCAGTCTCTTCCACTAATTCAGACAAACAGTTTAAATGTCCACCTGCACCATGATCGTGAATAGAAACAATAAAGTTATCTTCACTCTCTACCATTCCTCGTACTGCGTTTGCAGCACGTTTTTGCATTTCAGGATTAGAACGTTGTACTGCGTTCAATTCGATTCCTGTTGAAAATTCGCCTGTATCTGCTGATGAGACGGCGGCTCCACCCATACCAATTCTGTAATTCTCACCGCCGAGAATTACAATTTTATCTCCTGCCTCGGGTGTGTCTTTTAAGGCTTGCTCTTTTTTACCATACCCAATACCACCTGCTTGCATGATGACTTTATCAAAACCAAGTTTTCTAGGTTTTTCGTCATTACGAGGAGTTTGCGACGAAGTAATCTCTTTATTTTCTTGAGATTGCTGCATTTCATTCGCAATAACGTCTGTTGCTTCGTCATGTTCAAAAGTTAAAACTGAACCGCAGATTAAGGGTTGACCGAATTTATTGCCGAAATCAGAGGCACCATTCGAAGCTTTGATTAAGATATCCATTGGAGTTTGGTATAGCCATTTACGTTCGTTCATTCCTTTTTCCCAAGGGCGATTTTCTTCTAAACGAGCGTACGATGTCATATAAACAGCTGTACCTGCTAATGGTAACGATCCTTTTCCTCCAGCTAATCTATCGCGAATTTCTCCTCCAGACCCTGTTGCAGCTCCATTAAAAGGCTCTACTGTTGTAGGAAAATTATGAGTTTCTGCTTTTAAAGAAATAATAGATTCAAATTCTTTTGTTTCGTAAAAGTCTGGTTTGTCTGCACTTTTAGGAGCAAATTGTTCTACTTTTGGTCCTTGTATAAAAGCTACATTGTCTTTGTATGCAGAAACAATATCATTTGGATTTTGCCTTGAAGTTTCTTTGATTAATTTAAAAAGAGAGGTAGGCATTTCTTCTCCATCAATAATAAAAGTTCCATTAAATATTTTATGACGGCAGTGTTCAGAATTTACCTGAGAGAATCCAAATACTTCAGAGTCTGTAAGTTTTCTGCCAATTTTAGTAGCTACTTCTTCCAAATAGTTGATTTCTTCACTGCTTAAAGCCAGCCCTTCTTGCTCGTTATAAGTAGCAATATTATCAATTTCTAAAATAGGTTCAGGTTGAATATCAATCGTAAATACCTCTTGATTTAAACCGTTGAATTTTTGAGAAATCATTGGGTCAAAATCAGAAAAATCATCATCTACTGCTTCAAATTCTTCAATTCTGATAATATTAGAAATACCCATATTTTGTGTAATTTCTACAGCATTAGTACTCCAAGGAGTGATCATTGCTGCTCTTGGGCCAACAAAAAAGGCGTCAAGAGACGCCGCGTTTATTTTAGGTTGGTTGCCAAATAACCATATTAATTTTTTTTCTGTTTCGATTGATAATTCTGAAGTGGTTTGAACAGCAAAAATCTTGCTGTTAACATCCCCAAAAAAGTGGATCATTGAGTTACGTATTTTAAAAGACAAAAATACATTTTTTCATCTTTTTCTTCTGGTTGATTTATGAGCTTTTATTAACCAATTTTAATTTTATTAGAAATTAATAAAGTATTTGTTTGTCCGTTTTTATATCATCAACATATTTTAAAGCATCATTCCGAATTTATTTAGGAATCTCATCATTAAATAAATCAAGTATTTACAATGAGAATCTGAAACAAGTTCAAGTTGGCGAACACCTTTTATGATTCATCTTCTTTATCAATCATATAATCTATTGTTTGAAAGGTCTTAAAAAATAGGGTTTTGAAGATAACTACGTACTTTAGCACCTACAGAGTTATAATAACCAGCATAATTAACAAATAATATCGGTACTGCTAGTATTATGAATACTTAATGTTACTGTAAGCTGTATCCTTGTGTCTCTAGTGTTATTATAAATATCAGAGTAAATAGGAGTTTACGTTTTCTTTTCTGTTGAATAAATAAAATTTCTTGAATCAAATCAAACCAAAGAATTTTTCATTTTTAAAAAGATAATTAGTTTCTTCATTAGGCTCTTTCTCAACATAACCAATGGTTAGTAAAAATAGAATAAGATATAATTGTATATTTAATCGCATACTCAAGATGTTAGATTTAAGTAAAAACCTCTCTAATTCGTCATAGAATGAAAAAAAATAATTATCGACCTGAGAAAAAAAGAAAGCGTATTTCTAAAAGTGTAGGTAAAGCACCAGGAGCAGTTGTCTATGTTGGAGACAAAGAGAGAAAACCAACCAAATTAGAAGTATATGATTTTAACAAAGATTACTTCAACTCAATAAATACAGATATTATAGATAATGTGTTTAAATTTAAAGGAAATGATAAGATAACATGGATAAATATTGATGGACTCAGTCATACTGAAGAGATTATAAAGTTGGGAGAATATTTTAAACTACATCCTCTTATACTTGAAGATATTGTAGATACCGAGCAACGTCCTAAAATAGACGAATATGAGAATTATCTATTTATGGTAATGAAAATGCTATATATTAATAAGAATAGAGAATTTACGATTGAGCACGTGTCTATCGTACTAGGTAAAGATTATGTGCTCACATTTCAAGAATCTGAAGATGATGTTTTTGATACTGTAAGAGAACGGCTAAAAAATTTACATACAAGAATAAGAAGTTCTAATGCAGATTATTTAGCTTTTGCCTTAATGGATGCTATTATTGATAATTATTTTGTTGTACTAGAAGCAATTGGTGATAGGATAGAAGCCATGGAAGATGAATTGTTTTTAGACTCACCAGATGAAACAATCACAAAAGATATACAAATTTTAAAGCATGATATTTTAAAAATTAGAAGAAATATTTTTCCTTCAAGAGAGATTATAGCTAGAGTTGTAAAATCAGAGACTTTATTAATAGAGGATAGAACCAAAGATTACTTTAGAGATTTGCAGGATCATATAGTGCATGTAAGTGAAAATATTGATGTCTATAGGGAGATGATTTGGGGTTTGATGGATATGTATATGACTACTATGAGTAATAAAATGAATACAATAATGAAGGTGTTAACAATTATAGCCACGATCTTTATACCTCTTACATTTATTGTAGGTGTATATGGCATGAATTTCGAGAATATGCCCGAACTCAATTATAAATATGGCTACCATATTGTATGGGGATTTATGTTTTTTGTCTTTTTCTCGCTTATTCTTTTTTTTAAGCGTAAAAAATGGCTATAACTTAGATATATTTGAATTTAAATGTTAAAAAGTGTTAAAAATTTGATTTTTTGATATAAAAATGTATATTAAAGGTATGTTATTTATACAAAAATATTTACTCTCTAAAGTTATCTAGACCATAATTAAGGTCTATAATTACGGTGCCGATTTTTTAAAAAAATCATTCAACTTACTTTCAAGAATTACATAAACATCATTTATATAATACATGATTTGTGTTATATCTAATTTATTAATACTTAAATACAATCATATGAAAACATTA
This sequence comes from Maritimimonas sp. 2210JD6-3, assembly GCF_056591795.1. Taxonomy (NCBI): domain Bacteria; kingdom Pseudomonadati; phylum Bacteroidota; class Flavobacteriia; order Flavobacteriales; family Flavobacteriaceae; genus Maritimimonas; species Maritimimonas sp. 2210JD6-3. The sequence continues at coordinate 18,965 of NZ_JBWQOJ010000034.1, forward strand.
GAAAAAAATAAGAAATCAATACAAAAAAAACCTTTTAGAAAATTAGGATTTACCTACTTAGAAACAGCAGAAATTGTTGTCGGTTTAAATGCACTGTTGGCTAACTACTATGTGCATTATTTTAAATTAAGAAACTTTCACTGGAATGTAGAGGGGCAAGAGTTTTTTGAACTTCATGAAGAATTTGAAAACGATTATAATACTGTAAAAAAGAATATAGATATTATTGCAGAACGCATCAGGGTATTTGGGTTAAAACCAAGTATGACAATTAAAGAGATGCTAGAATTGTCAGAAATTAAAGAAGTAAGATCAGATAAAATGTCACCTATAGCTATGGTAAGTGAACTATTAAAAGATTATGATATTCTACATAATAAAATGTTAGATGTCATTAATGCTTCATTAGATATCGGAGATAATGTAACAGAACAGATTATTACAGACTTCATGAGAGATATAGAAAAAAGAAACTGGATGTACACTTCATGGTGCAAATAGTTTTATAATCACATACAATACGTTTAACTTGTGCTAAGTTGTGTATTAGATTAAAAGAAAATAAAAATTTAAAAGTATTTTAATATGGAAAAGCAATTAGAGTCTTCTTGGTCGAATCTGGTAGATAAATTATCAGGCTGGTTAAATTCATTAATAGTTAATCTGCCTAATTTTTTGTTAGCGCTAGTTGTTTTTTCTTTAACATATTGGCTTTCAAGAAATCTACAAACTTGGGTAAATAAGTATTTGAAAAAGATTATCAAGCAACCTTCAATTAGAGGGTTGCTGGCTCATATTGCGTCTATAGTATTGATTGTGTTAGGGTTTATTCTAGCACTTTCGATTTTAAACCTTGATGGTACAATAAAGTCTTTACTTGCTGGCGCAGGTATTGCTGGTCTTGCCATAAGCTTGGCATTGCAGGGTACACTTTCTAATACTTTTTCTGGTGTTTTTATTGCAATTAAAGATGAATTGAATATAGGTGACTGGATAGAGACGAATGATTTTTCAGGTAAAATCGTTGAGATAGATCTTCGTAATACAAAAATAAAAGAAGCTGATAATAATATTGTAGTAATTCCAAATAAACTAATTCTTGAAAACCCCTTTAAAAACTATGGTTTAACCAAGAGAATCCGTACTACAATCACATGTGGCGTAGATTATACTTCAGATCTACAATTAGTAAAAAAAATTGCAACAGAAGCTATTTTAGAAGTTTTTCCGCCAAGTAATGATGAGCAAATTGAATTTTATTATACCGATTTTGGTGAAAGTTCAATTGATTTTTTGCTACGATTTTGGGTAGATGCTCAAGAAAATTTAACGGCACTAGAAGTAAAAAGCGAAGCTATCATTAAAATAAAACAAGTTTTTGATGATAATAATATTAACATTCCTTTCCCTATAAGATCAATTATTCAAGGAAATTCATAAATCAATAACTCCTAGATTTTATTTTTACTCGATAGAATTATATCTGTTGACAATGTGTTTAAAATTATGACTATTAATTTTTAACATTAATTTAATAGTTATACACTCTTAATTAATAGTAATACTATTATATTTGCGACCTAACATATTAAATATGGATGCGCTTTTATCAAATTTAAAAATAGCTATTACTGATAAAATTTACGTAAAAGATCCTGAATCTTCAAATTTAGGCAGACGTATTGTAGAGCAAAGCATACTTTTAATTGATGAAATTGGTTTCGAAGCGTTTACCTTCAAAAAATTAGGAAAGCGTATTAAATCGAATGAAAGTTCCATCTACAGATATTTTGAAAGCAAACACAACCTTTTATTATACCTTTCTTCTTGGTATTGGTCTTGGCTTGAATATCAATTAGTATTAGAAACCCATAATGTGACTAATACTACCCATAAGTTAAAAAAGGCAATAGAAATTCTAACGAGAACTGTTAAAGAAGATACTAAGATTACTCATGTTAATGAAGTGGTACTTAATCGTATTATCATTAATGAAAATTCAAAATCCTTCCTTACAAAAACAGTAGATAAAGAAAATAAAGATGGATTTTTTGAAGTATATAAAAGAATTGTTATTCGGTTAAGTGAAATCATAAATTCAGTAAATAATGATTACCCTTATCCTTCTTCTTTAGCTAGTACTATTGTAGAAGGAGGTCTGCATCAACATTTTTTAAAAGATCACTTCAAATTAATTACTAACTGTAATAAAAAAATAACACCAACAGTATTTTTTACTCATTTAACTTTCAATACATTAAATTGTAGCTAAACATGAAACAACCAACATTAACACCTTGGCAACGATTTATCGGATTGCTAGAGTTAGAGCGCAAAGATATCATGCAGATATTCTACTACGCCATTTTTTCTGGGTTTGTAGCATTATCATTACCATTAGGAATACAAGCGATTATCAATTTAATACAAGGAGCTCAAATTTCTACCTCTTGGATCGTTCTAGTAATATTAGTAACACTTGGGGTTTTATTTTCTGGAGCTTTACAATTAATGCAGTTGCGTATAATTGAAACTATTCAACAACGAATTTTTGTACGATCTTCTTTTGAATTAAGCTATCGCTTTCCTAAAATAAAGATGCAGGAACTTCAGAATTATTATCCTCCTGAATTAGCAAATCGTTTTTTTGATACACTTACTATTCAAAAAGGGCTATCTAAAATCTTAATTGATATACCGACAGCATTATTACAAATTGTTTTTTCGCTCATTCTATTATCATTTTATCATCCTTTTTTTATCATCTTCGGTATTTTGCTTTTACTATTGGTGTATGTAGTATTCAAGTTTACTGCTAAACGTGGTTTAGAAACAAGTTTACTCGAGTCAAAAAATAAGTATAAAGTAGCGCATTGGATTCAAGAGATAGCACGAGCCGTCGTAAGCTTTAAATTATCTGGTAAAACTAGTTTAGCATTGCAAAAAAATGATGCTTTAGTAACTGAGTACTTGAATGCTAGAGAAAGTCACTTTAAGATTTTGATCATACAGTTTATGCAAATGATAGGCTTTAAGGTGTTGGTTACTGCTGGTCTATTATTAATTGGAGGTGCTTTGGTGCTGAATCAAGAAATGAATATTGGTCAATTTGTAGCAGCCGAGATCATTATTTTATTAGTAATTGCATCTGTTGAAAAACTAATCTTAGGTTTAGAGTCTTTTTACGATGTGATTACTTCTATTGAAAAAATAGGACAAGTTGTTGACAAAAAGATGGAGTTGCAAGAAGGTGAGCAACCAAATTTAGCTAACGACTTATTGATAGAATTTGATCAGGTATCGTATGAAGTATCAAACCGAGAAAAACCGATTCTAAAAGATATTTCTTTCAATATAAAGCCAAAGAGTCGTTTACTTATACAAGGGGAAAGCGGATCGGGTAAATCGAGTCTATTACGCGTGCTAGCTGGCGTTATTCAAGCGACTAGTGGCTCAGTAACAGTTAATAATTATGCCATCGAAAGTTTATATTTAAATTATTATCGTGCGCAACTAGGTTTGTCACTTTCTGAGGAAAGCCCCTTTGAAGGTACCATACGTGATAATATCACTTTTGGGGATAATAACATTTTTGATGATGATATTCTATGGGCTTTTAAAATAGTTGGCTTATTAGATTTTCTAAAACAACAACCTGAAGGATTACAAACAATGTTATATCCAGAGGGAAAACAAATGTCATATACAATTGCAAAGAAGATAGTATTGGCAAGAGCAATTGTTAAAAAACCAAAGATTTTAATACTCGAAGATGCATTAGATCAATTTAACATAAAAGAAACTAATGATATTATAGATTTTCTAATTTCTTCAGAAAATCCATGGGCTTTGGTTGTTGTGAGTAGTAACAAGCACTGGCAAAAGTACTGTAATGATATAATTACGCTTGAAGCAGGACAAATTATAGACTATAAAAAATGTTAAATATTTCACATAATAAATTAAATAGAAAGGTTTCGCTTTCTGAGTATCAATCAGGCAAGAAAGTTTTTAAAAATGGTTATCACAAACGATTTAATCAATTTTTGTTTGTATTTGCAATTATTGGTTTTATAGTACTTTTCTTACCATGGACTCAAAATATCATCAGTAATGGGCAAGTCACAACTTTAACACCAGATCAGCGTCCGCAAACCATTCAATCGCAAATTCCCGGAAGAATAGAAGCATGGTATGTGCGTGAAGGAGATTTTGTAAAAAAAGGAGATACAATCCTTAGAATTTCTGAGATTAAAAGCGATTATTTTGACGATAAGCTAGTCGAACGTACGAATGATCAGATACAAGCAAAGTCTTCCTCCGCTTCAGCGTATCAAGAAAAAGTACAGGCATTGCAGCGACAAATTTTGGCATTACAAAATGAGCAAAAATTGAAATTAGCTCAAACTAAGAATAAACTCATACAGTCAAAATTAAAAGTACAAAGCGATAGTATTGATCTAGAGGCAGCTAAAACAAATATTAATATAGCACAACGACGTTATGATCGAGTTCTGGCATTGCAGGTAGAAGGCTTAAAAGCGGTGAAAGATGTAGAAGAGAAAAAACTGAAATTACAAGAAACTCAGGCAAAATTAATTTCTCAACAGAATACGTATATGGCTAGCAAAAATAATGTAATTAATGCGCAGATTGAACTTTCACGAGTGTCAACAACTTATGCCGATAAAATTTCAAAAGCACAAAGTGATATGTTCACAGCACAGTCAGGCAAATATAATACGCAAGCAGAAGTAACTAAATTAGAGAATAGTTATGCCAACTATAAACGTAGAAATGAGTTACTATACATTACAGCGCCTCAAGATGGATATGTAAATAAAGCGATTAAGGCGGGTATAGGTGAAACGTTTAAAGAAGGAGAGCAGTTGGTAGGAGTAATGCCTGCCAATTATGAATTAGCTGTAGAAACTTTTGTTAAGCCTATTGATCTTCCGCTTGTACATATTGGTGAAACGGTACGTGTGCAATTTGATGGATGGCCTGCTGTTGTTTTTAGCGGATGGCCTAATGTATCATATGGTACTTATGGAGCCAAAATAGTGGCTATAGAAAATTTTATAAGCGACAATGGTAAATATCGAATATTATTGGCGCCCGATAGTGAAGACCATAAATGGCCAGATGCAGTTCGTGTGGGTTCTGGGGCCAGAACAATTGCTTTATTAGATGATGTACCTATTTGGTTTGAATTATGGAGGCAGCTAAACGGATTTCCTCCTAATTATTATCAACCAGTCAACACTGATAAAAAAGTTGCTAAGAAATGAGAAGGAGAATCTTAATTTTTACACTTGTTTTTTGTTTCGGATATATAGGCTTTACACAAGAGAATGTGAAGGATGAAGTATTAACATTTCAAGAGTATCTAGGGTATGTAAAACAGTATCATCCATTCGTAAAGCAAGCAAATTTGTTACTCGACGAAGGGCAGGCTAAATTGATGAAAGCCCGTGGTGCTTTTGATCCGAAATTAGAAGTAGATTATGATCGTAAGAAATTTAAGAATACCGAGTATTATGATAAACTAAATGCCACCTTTAAAATCCCAACTTGGTTTGGTATTGAATTGAAAGGGAATTTTGAGGAAAACTCTGGTGTATTTTTAAATCCTGAAGGGAATGTGCCCGAAGACGGACTTTACAATGTAGGTGTTTCTATACCATTAGCAAGAGGTTTTTTAACCAATAGACGCATGGCTTCATTACGTCAGGCTAGATTGTATAGGCAACAAGTACAAGAAGAGCGTCAATTAGTAGTCAATACCATTTTGTATAAAGCGAGTATAGCTTATTTTAATTGGTTAAGGGCGTATAAAAATAAGCAGGTTTATCAGAACTTTCTAAAAAATGCAGCTATTCGATTTGAAGGTATAAAAAAGAATTTTGAATTAGGTGAAAATCCTGCAATAGATACCTTAGAAGCAGGTATTATTTTAAATAATAGAAAACTTGCGTTAGAGAGAGCTCGTATTGTCTTTGTAAAATCATCGTTAGAAGTTTCTAACTATTTATGGTTAGCCAATAGTGTACCCGTAGAGTTGCAAGAAAATATAAGACCAGATACTCGAACAAATGCTTTAGTTGATGCTATACTAAATACATCGCCTTTAGCAATAGAAAATGTTACTATTGAAAATCACCCTAAGTTAAGAGCGCTCGATTTGAAATACAGAAGTCAAAAAATTGAAAGGCGCTTGCGGTTAAATAATTTATTGCCGCAAATTGATTTAGAGTATAATTTTTTATCGGAAACACCAGATGTTGCCAATTCTTTTAATACCGTTAATTATAAATCGGGAGTTCGCATAAACGTTCCTTTATTTCTAAGAAAAGAACGGGGTGATTTAAAATTAGCGAAGCTAAAATTAAATGATACTCAATTTGAGATAGCAAGTACTCAGGTAAGTTTGAAAAATAAGTTTAATGCACTTTCTAATGAGATGGATTCTTATCAAACCCAAAACGAGTTGACGAGTACGATTGTTCAAGATTATTCAAAATTACTATCAGCCGAAGAACGTAAATTTAATTTGGGAGAGAGTTCTTTGTTTTTGATTAATTCTCGTGAATCTAAATTAATTGAGGCAGAATTAAAAGCTATCGATATTGAAAATAAATTTTTAAAGGTAAAAGCTACAATGTTTCAATTGGTGAATAATAATATTTAAAGATAATATTCATAACCTCTAAACACTTGTTTTACGTTACTATTTTATTCTAAATTTAGAATTTTATTGTATAAATACTGCTTTCGACGTTAATATCAAAGCAGGATTTTTATTTATGTATTATCCTTTTACTTTCTCAACTTCCTGATTTAAGTACTTAACAAATGGCTGTTTGTATAAACGTTCTCCAGTAGCTTTGTATAAAGCATTAGCCAATGCCGCTGGAGCAGGAGGCAAACCTGGCTCTCCTAAACCTGTTGGTGCAATCTCATTTTGAACAAAGTGTACTTCTATCTCTTTTGGAGCCTGTGAGTGACGAATGAGTTGATATTTGTCAAAATTATTTTGGTCAGGTTTACCCTCGTTAAAAGTCAATTCACTATACATTGCATGTCCGATACCATCAATTATACCACCTTGTATAATATTAGCTGCGGCATCTGGGTTAACAACGATGCCACAATCAACAGCAGCAGTAACCTTTTGAACCATTGGTTGATTGTTTTCTAAAATTACATCTACAACAAGAGCGACATATGAAAAATGACAAAAATATGCGGCAACACCTCTGTGCACACCTTCTTTAGGCTGTTCCCAATTTGATTTTTCTTTAACTAATTTCAATACTCCAGCGTAACGATCTGCATCATAATCATATTCTTCGCCAACTCGATTATTCTTTGCTCTATCAAATAGTGCTAATCTAAAATCAATCGGATCTTTTCCCGCTAACTCAGCTACTTCATCTAAAAACGCTTGTTCAGCACCTGCAGTAAAATGTGATCTAGGAGCACGCCACGCCCCTGTAGAGATATTTGTAGGAGCTTTAATTTTTTCAGCCCTATAATTTTCAACAGCTCCAGCTGGAAAACGCTTTGGAAAGACAGACCCACCTGGTAAGCCAGAACCCTTTACGCTAAAGGCAATTAAATTGTTATCTTCATCTAAGCCAGCTTTATAGGTAGATAAATAGGTGGGTCTATAGGTACCTTGCGTCATATCATCTTCTCTAGAATACATAAGTTTGACAGGTTTTCCTATTTTTTTTGAAATGGCTGCTGCTTCTAATCCAAAATGTACATATAATCTTCTTCCAAATCCTCCACCCATTCGAGTCATATTAACTGAAATATTTTCCAGTCGCATACCTAAAAGCTTTGAGGCTGATTTTTCTAATGCTTCGGGGGTTTGTGTTGGTCCAACTAACTCAGCAGAATTATCAGTAACATTCGCATAGAAGTTCATTGGCTCAAGTGTATTATGCGCCATAAAAGGAGCGCTATAACTACGTTCAATAACTTTTGAAGCGTTTTTAAATGCCTTTTCTACATTACCATCATTTCTACTATCTTCTACCTCACCAGATTTGAGCGCATTCTGTAATAGTTCTACATGTTGTTGTGAGTTTTCTAATTTACCAACGGTTTCCCATGCTACTTTCAACGCTTTTTTTGCTTTCATTAATTGCCAGGTTTTATCACCTACGATTGCAATTAACTCCGGAAATGCATTTACATCACTCCACTGTGGTTCTTCAATAGTAGTATTAATGATAAAGGCATCTTTAATACCAGGCATGCTTTTAATTTCATCTTGGTTAAAGTTTTTTGGTTTCATACCAAACGCTGGAGGATGCTCAATCATTGCTAATACCATTCCTTCAGCTTTGTAGTCTAATCCAAATAAGGGTTCACCGGTTATAATTTTTAGACCATCTACATTTTTCTTACTTGTACCAATTAATTTATAATCTTTCGGTTCTTTCAAGTTAACTTCTTTTGGTATCTCAATACCCACGGCTTTTGAAGCTATTTCACCATAAGTGATACTTCTTTCTCCGTTATTTTCTTTAATAACTCCACTTTTTGCAGTTAGATCTGATACCGAAACACCCCATTCTTTTGCAGTAGCTTCTAGTAACATTTGTTTACCTGTAGCACCAGCCACTCTTAAAGCATCCCAACTTAGTCGTATTGATAAACTACCTCCAGCAAACTGATTTTGATAAAGCCCAGTATTTAGTGGAGCCTGTTCTACTACTACATCTTTCCAATCTACATCTAATTCTTCAGCAACCACCATAGGCATAGAGGTTCTTACGTTTTGCCCAATTTCAGGGTTGGGAGAATAAATGGTCACCATACCCGTATCTCCAATTTTTATATAGCCGTTAATATCAAACCATTCCTTAGGAATTTCAACCATTTCTTCTTCAGGTTTCGATGCAGGAACACAGCTAGTTAACCAACTAAATCCTATAAGCATTCCGCCTCCAGCAGCAGTAGAAACCTTTAAAAAAGAACGACGATTATATTGTGTTTTAATTCTAGTCATAATAATTTATTTTAAAGTTTAGCTGCCGTTTTAATAGCTTCTTTTATTCTCACATAAGTTCCGCATCTGCAAATATTACCATTCATAGTAGCTTCAATTTCTTCGTCACTTGGATTGGGATTATTTTTTAATAGTGAAGCGGCATTCATCATTTGCCCAGCCTGACAATAACCACATTGAGGTACATCTACTTCTTTCCAAGCTTTTTGAACTGGATGATCACCATTTTCTGACAAACCTTCTATAGTGGTAATTTTTATTCCATCTAGAGAAGATACTGGTATAGAACAACTACGCGTAGCTTGCCCATCGATATGAACTGTACAAGCACCACATTGAGCGATACCACAGCCAAATTTAGTACCAACTAAATTTAGTTCATCACGTAAAACCCATAATAAAGGAGTGTCTTCGTCAACATTTACCGACATAGATTGACCGTTGACATTGAGAGTGTAGTTTGGCATTTTGAAAAGTTTAAAATTGCCTGCTTAAGATACAAAAAATAGCAGCTTCAAAATGTTAAACTTTTGGCAAACTTATATAAAAAATTTAATGAAACGCTGGTGTTTACTTCTTTACAGCGGCAAATCCTATTGATTTGTTTTTGTAATATACCTTACCATTCGTGAAGTTTTCTTTGACTGGAAAATCAATATAATAAGTAACTCTATCTTTTACTCTTACCTTTTTAAGTGATTTTACACTAGCAATTTCTTTTTTCTTTTTTCTACCAAAGAAATTGGGTTTAAATGTTTTTGCCTGAAGATTTTCATAATCTTTCATAGTGTTCTCCTCAAAAGCATTGTAGTTTTCATTTAAAGGCTTTGTTTTTAAGTATTTTCTCTTATCATTCGCTCTTAAATAATATGCTCCAGTTGGGCGAAGTCTTAATTTATTATCATCATCTACCAAAGAGAGAAAATTAAGATCTATTACTTGATTCTTATTGCTTTGAATAATAAGTTTTACACTTACACTTTTAAGCTCTTTGTTATCAAAGCGATAGGGAGTAGCCCATTGAGATCCGTTAATTTTAGCTGAATCTACTCTAAACTTAAAAGTATCTGTATTTTCTTGTACAGGTGTAAATGCAGCACATAAAAACAGAATTACAATAGATAATAAAATTGTATTTTTCATTTTAAAAAATTGATAATCAATTATGTATTGATTAGTGATTTCATTTAATCAATCCTTAAAACGTAAAAAAGGGGCAATAAATTGTTTTAGCAAGCTTTGTAGATTTATTCCCAGCTATTTTCAGCAGATTCTCCACCCCAAATTAGTGTTGCTAAATAAGGATTATCTATAAAAGGGTTGCGATTCCCTTGAGGGCCTTCGATTATATTATTTCGCTGCTTTTCAAAGTCGGAAACAGGATCTTCTCGATTCCATTTTAAAAACAGATCTAAGCTACCTACATCATTAAAATTTTCATCATATCGTAGGTTAAGATACATGATCATTCTTGCAACATCACCTTTCCATTCATCACCGGGATACCAAGTGTTGCTATTTATAAGTTGGTAGCCACCAGTACCATCTACAAAAGGATAATTCTGTCTAGAACCGTTAATATCTTCATCACAAGCTCTTAAATGATGTAAATCTGCCCTTGCCGTGCTATTTATTAAAGATTGTGGATATACATGCTCGGTGTTAAAAGTTTGAGGGGAATGCGAATTATTTCCAGAAAGATACTCACGTTCATCTCTACTTTCACCACTATACATTAAAATCACATTAGCAATATTGCTAGCATCTTCATCAGCATCGTATAAATAATTATGTCGTTCTCCATATTCAAGAAAAGTGGTATGATTACTAATTGTATGTGTTGCTAATGCATCTTTCAGTTGAGTAGCATCATCATAAAATACCATATCGCTATAATAATCTTCCAATTCAGATGGAATATTAAAATTAATCGTAGCAGTAGTATTCTCTAACGTTGAAAAATTATAATTGGAAGATGAAGTACCCCCATTACCATCATTAGCTGTCACAATTCCAGAATACTGTGTGCTTTCACTTAAACCTGTAAATGTATAATTAGTTTCTGTTAAATTAGTTGCAACTGAAGTGCCGTTTACAGTTACCGAATATGTTACTGTATCACCATCTGGGTCGCTAGCGGCTGTCCAATTAATGGTAGCATTACTTTGTGTAATATTATCAGTAGTTATGGTAAAACTACTTGGGTTTCTATTTTCTTGCATTGGGGCACCACCGTCATCTGAACCCCCACAAGCTACTAATGCAACTGTTATAAAAAGAAATACTATTTTTTTCATATCTATTTTTTCTCTAATAATGCCATATAAAATCCATCATAGCCTGACTCTGAAGCCAATACTTTTTGATCGCTTACAAAGGTAAAATTTTCGTTAGATTCTAAAAAAGTTTTCACTTGATCTTGATTTTCTGATGGTAATACAGAACACGTTGCATAGACTAATTTACCACCTGGTTTTACCATTTTAGAATAGTGTTGTAATATCTCTTGTTGTGTTTTACGAATGTCATCTAAAAACGCTGGTTGTAATTTCCATTTAGAATCTGGGTTTCTACGTATAACCCCCAAACCAGAGCATGGAGCATCTATTAATACTCTATCGGCTTTATCATATAGTTTTTTAATAGGTTTTGTTGAATCTATTAGTTTAGAATCAATATTATGAACTCCATTTCTTCGGGCACGAATCTTTAGTTTCTTAAGTTTACTTTCATAGATATCCATAGCAATAATTTGCCCCTTATTTTGCATTAAAGAAGCCAAATGTAAAGTTTTACCGCCAGCGCCTGCACAAGTATCTACTACTTTCATGCCTGGTTGTACATCTAGATAAGCAGCTACCAATTGAGAAGACGCATCTTGCACTTCAAATAAACCTTCTTTAAATGCTTGTGTTTTAAATACATTAGCACGTTCAATCAATTTTAGGGCGTCAGGATGTTTCGGTAATTTTTCTGTAGCAATATTTTCTGAAAGAAGCTGTTTTTGAAGATTTTCTCTAGTAGTTTTTAATGTATTGGTGCGTAAGATAACTTCTGCTTGCTTATTAAGGGCAGCTATTTCTTTTGTCCATAAGATTTCTCCTAATTCTTCAATACCAATTTCATCAAGCCAATCGGGTATTGATTCACGAAATTTTCTAATTTTTGAGAGCTCATCGAAACGCCCTTTTATTCTTCGAGATGGGGTAGGCTCTATTTGATTCCAATCAGGTAGAGGAATACCCTTTAATACGCACCATACTGAAAACAAACGCCATAAGTTAGTACGATCAAAAGGTTCTTTAACATCAGCGATTTCAGCATACAGACGTTTCCAACGTACAATCTCATAAATGGTTTCTGCAACAAATTTACGATCACGGCTTCCCCAACGCTTATCTCTCTTCAACGCTTTTTCAACAGCTTTGTCTGCATATACGCCTTCATTAAAAATATCGCGTAAACTGTCGATGACTGCAAATACTAAATTTCTGTGTAATCTCATGTTTTTATTTGAGGCTGCAAAGGTACTAATTAAAATTTCTCAAACACTCCTAATCCGAATAGTGCAAAATCATACTTTACTGGATCGTTGGCATCTAATTTTCGTAAATTATTGTCTAACGCTTTCAACGCTTTGGCATCATTTTGTTTTCTTTCTAACAATCCTAATTTACGAGCAACATTCCCAGAATGTGTATCTAACGGACAGGATAGTTGAGAGGGTGCCAGTGATTTCCAAATACCAAAATCTACGCCAACTGTATCATTGCGAACCATCCACCGTAAAAACATATTGATTCGTTTAGCAGCTGAGCCTTTAACAGGATCTGATATATGTTTCGTTGTTCTTTGTGGATGTTCAATTGCAAAAAACACCTTTTTAAATGCACTAATGGAATTTTGTAATGAATCTACTTCTGCAGAACCAGTAAAAATTGCTTCTAGCCCATTGCGATTCGTATAAATATTTTTGAGTGATTTAATAAAGTATTGAAAGTCTATTCCGTTAAAAGTACGATGTACAAAATTGACAAGTTCTTTAAGATGATGTTCTTGATGATTCATAATAAAATCATAAGGAGAATTACCAAGGCTTGCCATCATACGTTCAGCGTTATTGATGATCATTTTTCGGTTACCCCAAGCAATAGTAGCTGTAAGAAAGGCTGCAATTTCAATATCTTCTTTTAAGATGTATTTATGAGGAATTTGAATAGGGTCTGATTCAATAAACTTAGGATGATTGTATTGTAAAACTTTTTCATCTAGAAAATCTTTTACATCTTTAGTAACTAAACCCATCTACGAACACGAGTTTTATAATTAATGTACTCTTCACCAAAAAGTTCTGTTAATACTTTTTCTTCTGGCTTTATTTGGTATTCTGTAATGTACACTATGTACATGCTAATTACTATTAAGTTAAATATATTTCCTAATCGTATAAAGAATGCAATTAAAACAATAAGCATTGCCACATACATAGGATTTCGAGAATATTTATACAAACCTTTAACAACAAGATTGGATGCCTTCGATGGATTTAAAGGATCTACTGTAGTTTTGGCTTTTCTAAGTGAATATACAGCGATTAATCCAATTAAAATACCAATAATAAATAGAATAAAGCTTAATTCGCTTTGATATTCAAATTTTAAATGTTGTTTTTTAGTTATTCTTCTTATTAACCACATTAGTAATCCGAAGAATACCATTTGTAAGGCTGGAGGAACTTTTAATTTCATTTATTGAGTACTTTTTCAATAGCCTTTTCAACCAGTATTTTCATTACAAGATATCCTTCTTTATTTGGATGTACGCCATCATACGTATATTCTTCTAACATCCCATTTTTTTTATTTTTCATTGTACTAAAATAATCAAGATAATAATGATTGTTTTTATGGGCATAGATTTTCAATAATTTATTTAAACGAGGTATTTTTTCATTAGGTTTTAAGCCAGGTCGCCAAGGGTAATCAATAGTAGGAAGTACCGAAGAAATAATAACCTTTATTTTATTTTTAGATGCTATTTCGCACATTTTGTAAATATTACTAGCTATTTCATCAATACTAATAGCACCATTATTTTGAGCTATGTCATTAGTCCCTGCTAAAATAATTACCCCTTTAGGATTCAATTTTATGACATCTTTTCTAAATCGAATTAGAATTTGTTCAGTGGTTTGCCCACTTATACCTCTATTGAGGTAAGATTCATTTTCGAAAAATAACGGCTCATATTGACTCCATCCTTCAACAATAGAATTTCCTATAAACACTATTAAGTTTTCTTTTTCTGCTGAATCAATAATTTTTAAGTTATCATTATTATAGTAATCAAGGTTTCCATATTTATTCTTTGTATGAGTTTTGTATAAGAATAATATTGATAAAATAAAAAGAAACAATAATATCATTATTTGTAATTTAGAGAAGTGTTTTTTTCTCATTTTGCTATTAAAATATTCTGATTTTTAATTCGATTAGTTCAAATATAAGTCATTCTTTTTTAGAAGCTTTAAGATTATGAATTAGTATATTCGTTTTTAAAATGGTTACTTGTCATATATAGATTTACATACTTCGATTGAATATTTAAAGGGAGTTGGTCCTTCTAGAGCAGATCTTCTAAAAAAAGAACTTGGTATTTTTACTTTGGCAGATTTGGTGAACTTTTTTCCAAATCGATATATCGATAGAACTCAGTTTTTTAAGATAAACCAACTACAACAGAACTCATCTGAAGTTCAGCTAATAGGTAAGATTACACATTTAAAAACGGTACAACAAAAACGAGGAAGTCGTCTTGTGGCTACTTTCGTTGATGAAACTGGTAGTATGGAACTCGTTTGGTTTCGAGGTGTAAAATGGATAAAAGATAATTTGAAGATCGATACGCCTTATGTGGCTTTTGGAAAAGTGAGCTGGTTTAATGGATTATTCAATATGCCACATCCTGAGCTAGATCTTGTTACTGAGTATAAGAAAAGTTTGCAAAAAGTAATGCAGCCCATATATCCATCTACAGAAAACTTAACTAACAAAGGAGTTACGAATCGAATTGTAATGAAAATGATGCAAAATCTCTTTACAATTTCAGGAACGAATTATACAGAGACTTTGTCGCAAGATATTTTAAATACATTAGGATTAATTTCTAAAGGAGAAGCCTTGTTTAATATACATTTTCCTCAAAATCAAGAATTACTTACAAAAGCACAACAACGTTTAAAATTTGAGGAATTATTTTTTATACAATTACAATTAATTAGAAAAAAGTTGATTCACAAGTCTCGGATAAAAGGATATGTTTTTGACAAGGTAGGTGAACATTTTAACCAATTCTATAGAGATTACTTACCTTTTGAGTTAACAAATGCACAAAAGAGAGTTATCAAAGAGATACGTAAAGATCTAGGAACTGGTGCCCAAATGAATAGGCTGCTGCAAGGCGATGTAGGTTCAGGAAAAACAATTGTAGCATTGTTGTCTATACTCATTGCATTAGATAATAATTTTCAATCGACGCTAATGGCACCAACAGAGATTTTGGCAACACAGCATTTTAATGCCATACAAGAATTAGTATCTAAAATGAATATTGAAGTGGCACTTTTAACAGGTTCCACTAAGACAAAAGATAGAAAAATAATTCACGAACAGCTAGAAAATGGTGCGTTACATATTTTAATTGGTACACATGCATTACTCGAAGATAAAGTGAAGTTTCATAATCTTGGGTTAGCGATTATAGATGAACAACACCGATTTGGTGTAGCACAAAGGGCAAAAATGTGGAAAAAGAATCATCTCCCACCACATATTTTAGTTATGACAGCTACACCTATACCAAGAACCCTAGCTATGAGTGTATATGGAGATTTAGATATTTCTATAATTGATGAACTGCCTCCAGGGAGAAAAGATATTATGACGGCACATCGATATGACACGAATCGTTTAAGTGTATTTAAATTTTTAAGAGAACAAATAACCTTAGGCAGACAAGTTTATATTGTTTATCCTTTGATAAAAGAGTCACAAAAACTTGATTTTAAAGATTTGATGGATGGTTATGAAAGTATTGTTAGAGAGTTTCCAAGACCTGAGTATCAAGTAAGTATTGTGCATGGTAAAATGAAAGCTACAGATAAAGAATATGAAATGCAACGCTTTGTAAAAGGAGAGACACAGATTATGGTTGCCACCACGGTAATTGAAGTGGGGGTTAATGTACCAAATGCTTCGGTAATGGTTGTAGAAAGTGCAGAGCGTTTCGGTCTTTCACAATTACATCAATTAAGAGGCAGAGTTGGGCGTGGTGCCGAGCAAAGTTTCTGTATATTAATGACTAGTTTTAAGTTAACGAAAGATGCAAAAATTAGAATGGAAAAGATGGTCGCTACCAATGATGGGTTTGAGATCGCTGAAGCCGACTTAAAATTACGTGGTCCTGGAGATTTGATGGGTACACAACAAAGTGGTATTTTAAATTTAAGAATCGCTGATGTTGTGAAAGATGCATATATTTTACAGAAAGCACGACAAGTAGCTATTAACGTGCTAGATAGTGATCCGAACTTAAGTAAGCCCGAGAATAAGAATATTAGTTTGGCATATCGGCAGATTAGTAGAAATAGAGCAATTTGGGCTAATATTAGTTAATAAAAAGCTAAGCCGAATGGGCTTAGCTTTTTCTATTGTAGTTGTACTTATTGCAGTGCTTCTCCTTTTTTGAGTCTGTCAATATTTGCCTGAACGCGATCTTTATTTGCTTTTGTAGGTGCCAATGTTAATGCTTTTTTTAAGTACTTCAGAGTACTTTTTTTATTACCCTGAGCATCGTATGCTCTTGCTAATCCATAATTTACTGGCCAAGTATTCTTATGATTTTTTGCATTCCATTTAAAGATTTCTAAGGCTCTATCTTTTTTTCCTTGGGTAATCATGGCTCTACCGTGACCATGAACTTGAAATACAGTTCCTAACTTCATTGATTCATCCATCAATTTTTTTGCTTCGGCTTCTTTTCCCATTTTTCTAAGTATTGCAGCTTTTATTTGTGCATTTGCAAATGTTTTTTGACTAAAAAAATTTCCTTCTCTAGCTGCATTTATCCATGATAAAGCTTCTTCGAGATCATTACCATTTAAA
>NZ_JBWQOJ010000035.1:0-35781 GCF_056591795.1 Maritimimonas sp. 2210JD6-3
AGCATAATTAGCAGCTTGCTCCCAATTTTGACGATTAAATCCTGGCTGACTTTGCATTTGTTTACGTATATCTGCTAATACAATGGCATGAACATCTACTTCTATTTTAAAAGGAATTTCTTTCTTTTCCCATACTAAAGCTGCTGTAGTTTCATTAGGCTGTACATCTATAAATTCGTAGGTTAACAATTCATGATGGGGAACTTCTTTCGTAGCTACTGTAACTTTGGCTACATCTTCTTCAGGTTTATAGAAATAGCTACCCCAAGCAGCATTGTTTTTTGATAAGATAATATCTGCTTTTCCATTTTCATGTAGAACCATGTGTAAGCCATACTTACCCGCTTTTACGGGTGTTCCTTCTAAGGTAACATCATGTGTAAATTTAATAACGGTATTTTCATTAGCACCAGCACGCCAAGGAGATTCTTTAGCAGTACCAAAACCTAAGTTATTCATACCATATGGTACTAACTTGCCCCAAATTTCTCTGTTATTAACTTTAGGTCTAGAATATGTAATATAAATATCAGTAATACCTACGCGTTGCTTTACAGTTGCCATTTGACTACCTCTGGGCGTGTTAAGTTGTGCCTCAATCGGAGCGGTGAAAAATAATATTGTTGTAATAAAGAAAAGACATAGCAAGTTTTTTCTACTTAATTGTTTCATAATAGTTTGGTTTACGTTAATATTAGGTTGAACTATTTTAGAGTGAAGTTCGATTTTACCTTGGATCAAGATACTTATTCGTTTATTTTACACTAGTTATAACTATGTTAAACTTTTTTGAGAAATATTAAATTAAAGAGGTCGCCTAAAAAGTAATTTTTAGACGACCTCTTTTGTTTTTGATAGTGGGCTAATTATTTTCACATCGTTAAAAGCAATAACTCCTCTGATAACACCATCTATAGTATCTTTTAATGCTTCAATTAATTGCATTTTTAATTGAGATTTATGGTAAATAAGTGCTATTTCTCTTGCAGGTACTGGAGTTTCGAACTCTTTTAATAACATACTATCACGTTCATTTAGATCTAAAGTTTGTAAATAAGGTATTAGCGTCATACCAAAATTCTCTTTAGCTAATTTTAATAACGTATTAAAACTCCCGCTTTGTAATTTAAACTGTTCTGTATCATCTGTTTTTAAAGTCTTACAGAGATTTAAAACACTATCCTTAAAACAATGACCGTCTTCCAATAATAAAATGTCGTTAACATCAAGATCATCAATATTTATTCTTGTTTTTTTTGAAAGTCGATGGTTTTCATTTAAAAAACCTACAAAGGGTTCATAATAAAGTACTCTTTCTTTAATATTACTGTCTTCTAAAGGTGTAGCAGCTATACCCACATCTAAATGACCGTCGGTCAATTTTTTAAGAATTTCTTCAGTTGTAAGTTCTTCAATAATTAAATTAACCTTAGGATATTTTTTAATAAAATTTTTAAGAAAGAGCGGTAATAATGTAGGAGTTACTGTTGGGATTATTCCTAATTTAAACTCACCACCAATAAACCCTTTTTGCTGATCTACAATGTCATTGATTCTATTACTTTCATCAACAATAACTTTAGCCTGCTGAATTATTCTCTCTCCTATAGGAGTGATTGCAATAGGTTTTTTCTTTCTATTAAATATAGTAATGCCTAATTCTTCTTCAAGCTTTTGTATTTGCATGCTAAGTGTGGGTTGTGTTACAAAGCATTTCTCTGAAGCAGTGGTAAAATTTCTATATTCAGCTACAGCTAAGGCATATTTTAATTGGGTAATTGTCATTACATAAATTTAAATGATAAAATTACAAAAACTATCAATAAAATTTATATAAAATAAACTTACTAAATGAAAAATTAGATCTAATCGTTATTACTAAAATTCCAGAATTGCCTTTGCTCATTAAGTTTTGCCTCTTGTGTTGCATATTCTTCTGGAGAAATTACTTTTAAAAGCGAAGGATGCTGTTCTATAGCAAATTGTAATTGTTCAACTATTTTTTCAACAGAATCGTTTTCATAATCTATTTCTAAAGGCTCTTTAATAACCATCGATTGTAAAACGTTACGTTTTTTAATCATTAATCCTTTTTTATCAAAGGCTCTTCTAAAACCATCAATAACAATTGGGACTACGATCGGTTTATTTTGTTTAATTATATGTGCAGTTCCTCTCCTTATAGGCTTGAATGGGGTAGTTGTACCTTGAGGAAATGTGATTACCCAGCCATCATTTAATGCCTTACCAATACTATTTATATCAGACATTTTTACCTGTCGATTTATTTCTTCTCCTTTACTACGCCAAGTTCTTTCTATTGAAATTGATCCGGTATAAGCAAATATTTTAGGTAAAATGCCAGATTTCATAGTTTCAAGCGCTGCTACATAATATAGGTTTAATTTAGGCTTCCATAAATATCCTATATTTTTAATAGAGTCATCTCTTCCGCTTAAAGCAGCATTAAAAACATGCATCATTGCGGCTACATCAGCAAAATACGTTTGGTGATTTGAAACAAAAAGAACACCATTTTCTGGAAGCTTCCTTAAAATATCTGAACCCTCTATTTGTAATTTATTAAAACCTCGATAACGGCGATGAGAAATAAGTCCTAACGTTTGAATTAAGAATCTTTTTATAAATAAAGCATTTCCAAAAGGATCTTGCTTAAATAGTTTCATATAGATTTGAGTTGTAGTACAAACTTACGAAAGTAAATCATTTTAGCAGATCTTTGAGTTCACTTAAGATCATAGCAGTAGCTCCCCAAACTATTTGATTGTTTAAATTAAAACATGGTACCTTAACATTTTTCATATATGAAGTGCTTAGTGTTCTTAATACAAGAGATTTCTCATCTAAGAGATCATCAAGACTTACTTCTATAAATTTTTCAACTTCTTCATTATCAATAAAATTTGGAGTTTTATTTACATATCCTAAAAAAGGAGTTACCCAAAAATTGCTTGGTGGTATATACGTTTTCGAGAGTTCTCTTACAACCTTTATATCTGTTGTTTTAACACCAGATTCTTCATAGGTTTCTCGTAAACTAGTTTCCAAAAGATTAGTATCAACTTCCTCTTGCTTTCCTCCTGGGAGACTAATCTGACCAGAATGAGTACCATTATAATTCGGTCTTTTAATAAGTAAAAAATGAGTTTCTTCTCTTTTATTAGGATAAAACAAAGCCATTACGGCCGATTCTCTCGGATTTCTTCTTTTTATACTTTCTTCATCAAATTTTAAACGTATTTCTGGAACCATTTTAAATTGTGATGTTACACCACCCAAAGGCTTGTTTTTAATAGACGAAAGTTGTGTTAAAAACGAATTGAAATCCATTAATTAGTTTAAATTTACAAGTGCAAAATAGTGAAAGTAATTAAATACTTTAACGACAAATAGATGAAATGTAATATATGAAAATTGGCATTGTTTGTTATCCAACTTTTGGAGGTAGTGGAGTAGTAGCAACTGAACTCGGTATCGGGCTTGCTGAAAAAGGACATGAAGTTCATTTTATAACGTATAATCAGCCAGTAAGATTAAAAGCCCTCTCAAAAAATATCTTTTTTCATGAAGTTTTCGTTGAAGAATATCCATTATTTCGATTTCAACCCTATGAATTAGCATTGTCAAGTAAACTTGTTGAAGTAGTTTCTCAATATGGTTTAGAAGTCTTACATGTACATTACGCAATACCGCATGCTTATGCAGCTTATATGGCCAAACAAATGCTAAAGCAAAAAGGTATTAACATGCCAATTATTACTACACTGCATGGTACTGATATTACTTTGGTGGGTAGTCACCCTAATTACAAGCAAGCCGTAGAATTTAGTATTAATAAATCTGATGCAGTAACAGCTGTTTCTAATAGTTTACGTGAGGATACCTTACGCCTGTTTGATGTTGAAAAGAAAATAAATGTTATTTATAATTTTATTGACTTTGAAAAATATGCTCTAAAGGATGGTGAAGAATGTAAACGAACAACTTTGGCAAGATCTGATGAAAAAATAATTTCTCATATAAGCAATTTTAGACCTGTAAAAAGAATTCCTGATGTAATTGAAATATTTTCAAAAATACAATCTAAAATTCCTTCCAAACTATTAATGATAGGTGATGGGCCTGATAAGTATGAAGCTGAATTACAGGTTGAACAATTGGGGATTTCTGATAAGGTACTCTTTTTAGGCAATAGTGTTGAAGTAGCAAGCGTTTTATGTTATTCTGATCTATTTTTATTACCATCTGAAACTGAAAGTTTCGGTTTAGCGGCATTAGAAGCTATGGCAGCAGGTACACCTGTAATATCAACAAATACGGGAGGATTACCAGAGGTAAATATTCAAGGAAAAACAGGATTTTTAAGTGGAATTGGAGATACTAATGAAATGGCTGATAATGCGATGCGAATTCTTGAAGATGAAAATAAATTACAGCTATTCAAAAAAAATGCACAAGATTTCGCCAAGCAATTTTCACTTGAAGATATATTACCTTCTTATGAAGCAATTTATAGAAAAGTATATAAAAAGAAACAAAAGACTACTACGAATTGTAATAATTAATGGCTTCAGTAATAATATTCTGAGGTGCTGAGCAATCGATTTTATAATTACCAATAGCCTCAAGTAGTACAAATTTTACTTCACCATTCACATTCTTTTTATCGTGTTTCATAAGTTCTAGAATATTTGTGTAATACTCTTTTTTAATATGAACTCTACCATAAATTTGTAATACTTTCTCTCTTAATATTTCAACTTCCTTTATTTTAAAGTCAAATAGTTTATGCGAAATGTAAGATTCTATAATCATACCAATAGCTATAGCTTCACCATGGGTAAGAGGCTCTAAATCTTTCTGTTTTAAATAAAAAGATTCTATGGCATGTCCTGCTGTGTGTCCAAAATTTAAGATCTTACGTAAATTATTCTCCTTTAAGTCTTTAAGTACTATGTCATTTTTAATTAAAATAGAACGATAAATCACAGAAGGTAAGTTATTTTCTAAAACGTCATCATGAATAATCTCATTGTATAAATTTTTATCATAAGACAACCCATATTTAATAATTTCGGCATAACCTGATTTTAATTCACGACTTGGCATGGTTGCTAGAAAATTTTCATCAATCAAAACCATTTCAGGATCGCTAAACAAACCGATTAAATTTTTTAAACTTCCTAAATCAATACCCGTTTTACTACCTACTGAAGCATCTACCATGCTAAGAAGAGTTGTTGGAATATTAATAAACTTTATTCCTCTCTTATACGTAGAAGCTACAAACCCACCAAGGTCAGTAACCATGCCTCCACCTAAGTTTATAAGTAAGCTTTTTCTATCTGCTTCTAATACTGTTAATTCATTCCATACTTTTAGACAAGTATCAATATTCTTGTGTACTTCTCCATCTTCAATTGTGAGTATGTTAAAGTTAAAGTTATCGGAGATATTTTCAATAAAATTTGGTAAACATTTCTCTTTGGTATTTGAATCTACTAAAACAAAGATTTTTGAAAAATGATTTTCTGATAGATACGATTGAAGGTTTTGATATCCTTCTCCGTTAAAATAGATAGTATAACTGGTAGATGCTATAGCGTTCAAAGTCAAAATTGCTTATAAATAAAAGGCGAATTTATTGAAAAAAAATAGGGTGAGTAGTTATATTTGTGAAAACATTGATTACATGCAACGAATTTTTGAAGATACAGAAACGGCTTTTGCGTTAAAAACTGACACTGAGTTAGAAAGAGCCTATTTTCTTTTTAAAATGATACAAAGTGAGCCTTTAGTACGTATTGGAACTGCTATCACCAATTTTGCGTTAAAAGCACATATGCCCGTTGAACATTTAATAAGAGCTTCTGTATTTGACCATTTCTGTGGCGGTATTAGTGAAGAAGATTGTTTACCTGCGATTGCTAAAATGTATATTAAGAATGTACATTCAGTATTAGATTATTCTGTTGAAGGCAAGCAGACAGACGAGCAATTTGATTTTGCCATGCAAAAAGTATTAACGAGTATAGATTTTGCTGAAGAGAAAGATAGTATTCCGTTTGCGGTTTTTAAACCTACAGGATTTGGTCGTTTTGCTTTATATCAAAAATTGACTGAAGGAAAGACACTAACACATGAAGAGGAAGAAGAATGGAAAACAGTTATTCAACGTTTCGACACAGTATGCAAAGCTGCTTACGATAAAAATGTTCCATTATTAATTGATGCTGAAGAAAGTTGGATGCAAGGTGCAGCTGATGATTTAGTTGAATTGATGATGCAAAAGTATAATAAAGATAGAGCTATAGTATTTAATACGTTACAAATGTATCGTCACGACCGTA
This sequence comes from Maritimimonas sp. 2210JD6-3, assembly GCF_056591795.1. Taxonomy (NCBI): domain Bacteria; kingdom Pseudomonadati; phylum Bacteroidota; class Flavobacteriia; order Flavobacteriales; family Flavobacteriaceae; genus Maritimimonas; species Maritimimonas sp. 2210JD6-3. Next base: position 6,372 of record NZ_JBWQOJ010000035.1, read on the forward strand.
TGGATTATCTTAAGAAATTATATAAAAGAGCGCAAGAAAAGGATTATTTTATAGGTATGAAAGTTGTTCGTGGAGCTTATATGGAAAAGGAAAGAAACAGAGCTAAAGAAAAAGGATATGTTTCCCCAATTTGTAAGGATAAACAAGCCACAGACAATAATTATAATGAAGCCATTAAGTTCTTTATGGATTATGATCGCTTAGCATTGTTTGCAGGCACACATAATGAAGAAAGTTCTTATAAATTGATAGAATTGGCCAAACAGAAAGATATTCTTAAAAATGATAAACGTTTATGGTTCGGTCAGCTTTATGGTATGAGTGATCATATAAGTTTTAATTTAGCTAAAGAAGGATACAATGTAGCTAAGTATCTTCCTTTTGGGCCTGTTCGTGATGTAATGCCATACCTAATTAGAAGAGCTGAAGAAAATACTTCAGTAGCTGGACAAACAAGTAGAGAATTAAGCTTACTTAAAACCGAGCGTAAACGTCGAAAGCTTTAAAAATGACTACTCAAGAAGAAATAAAAGAACTTATTCAAAAGAATAAAAAACGTTTGCAAAAAGAATTAGCACAAAGTAAAGAGGCTGTTTCTTTAATTAAAAAGGCAACACATACTTCGCTCTCTGAGCAAGAAAAGGAAAAGATAAAAATACAATTGTTAGATATCTGCAAAGCAATTCCTGCTTTTGCTGTTTTTATGTTACCAGGAGGTGCTTTATTACTGCCATTACTTATTAAATTAATTCCAGATATATTACCTAGTGCTTTTCAGGACGAAGCGTAATTTTACAGCAATCAAATAATGGTAATTCGATAGTATTCTTCCAACTTTTTAAACTACTTTTGCCGCTTTAAAAGAAACGCATGCAATCCATAAGAAATATAGCTATTATAGCCCACGTTGACCACGGTAAAACAACCTTAGTCGATAAGATAATCGATCAAGCTAAAATATTAGATGATCGTAAAGAACGTAAAGACTTATTATTAGACAATAATGATCTCGAACGAGAGCGAGGTATTACCATTTTATCTAAAAATGTATCGGTTAATTATAAAGGAATAAAAATAAATGTAATCGATACTCCTGGTCACGCCGATTTTGGTGGTGAAGTAGAACGTGTATTAAAAATGGCTGACGGTGTTTTATTATTAGTAGATGCTTTTGAAGGCCCTATGCCGCAAACACGTTTTGTATTAGGTAAAGCCTTAGAGTTAGGTTTAACTCCAATAGTAGTGGTGAATAAAGTAGATAAAGAAAATTGCACACCCGATCTGGTACATGAAAAGGTATTTGATTTAATGTTTGCCTTAGATGCAACAGAAGAGCAACTAGACTTTGTTACTATTTATGGCTCTGCAAAAAATGGTTGGATGAGTACCGATTGGCAGCAACCCACTACTGATATTGTGCCTTTATTAGATGCAGTAGTAGCTTCGATACCAGAAGCGCCTTACAGAGAAGGAGATTCGCAAATGCAAATTACTTCGTTAGATTTTTCTTCTTTTACAGGAAGAATTGCTATTGGTCGTGTGTTTAGAGGTGATTTAGAAGAGAATAAAGATTATATGCTTTGCAAGTCAGATGGCTCTACAAAAAAGGTGCGTATTAAAGAGCTACATGTTTTTGAAGGAATGGGTAAAGCGAAAGTTTCTAAAGTGCGTAGTGGCGATATTTGTGCTATTACAGGTATTGAGGGTTTCGATATTGGTGATACGATTGCCGATGTAGAAAATCCCGAAGCCTTACCGCGAATTGAAGTAGATAAGCCAACGATGAGTATGTTATTCACCATAAATAACTCTCCATTTTTTGGAAAAGAAGGCAAATTTGTAACCTCTCGTCACCTAAGAGATCGTTTGTATAAAGAAACCGAGAAAAATTTAGCTTTACGCGTAGAAGATACAGATACAGAAGATAAATTCAACGTATTTGGTCGTGGTATTTTACACTTATCGGTACTTATAGAGACCATGCGAAGAGAAGGGTATGAGTTACAAGTAGGTCGCCCACAAGTAATTATAAAAGAAATTGATGGTGTAAAATGTGAACCTTACGAAACATTGGTAATTGATGTGCCTGAAGAATTAGCCAGTAAAGCTATTAACTTGGTTACCATGCGTAAAGGAGATTTACAAGTAATGGAACCAAAAGGAGATTTACAACATTTAGAATTTGATATTCCATCACGTGGTTTAATTGGTTTACGTAATAAATTATTAACAGCTACGCAAGGGGAAGCTATTATCAACCACCGGTTGAGAGGATATGATGCTTTTAAAGGAGAATTTAGTGAAGTTGTTAATGGTGCTATTGTAAGTTCTGAAGCAGGAAAAGCAACCGCTTATGCAATTGACCGTCTGCAAGATAGAGGAAAGTTTTTTATAGACCCAAATCAAGAAATTTATAAAGGACAGGTTGTAGGTGAAAATGCCAAACAAGAGGATATGGCAGTTAATTTAATTAAAGGAAAAAAGTTAACCAATGTTCGTAGTTCGGGTGCCGATGATGCTGCTAAAATATTTCCAAAAATAGATTTTTCATTAGAAGAATGTATGGAGTATATTAAAGATGATGAATACTTAGAAGTAACGCCGCAAAGTTTACGTATGCGCAAAATAGATTTTAGGTAATTTTTTAACAAAAGATTATCTAATAATAAAGAGTATAAAATTGTAAATTGCCACGAAATTTTAAGACGTATGAAGTTAAGAGAAATAATATTATTGCTATTCATAGCTTTTGCCTATGTTGCTTGTAATAACGATGATGATGGAGATGGAGGAGATGATTTTGATCATGCAGCACAAGCAGTTCTTGACAAAGATAGAATAGAAACCTATCTAAAAACACATCATTATATTCCTCCAACTGAAAACGAAAGTTTTGGACTTATAGACACTATCACATCAGGTGAAAATGTTATTTCATTATTTGATGATGATAAATTAAAACCCCATAATATAGCCTTTAATAATATAGACTATTTGATGTATAGTTATGAATTTGTAGAAGGAATACAAGGAGAAAAGGTAACAAAACTTGATTCTGTTTTAGTAAAATATCAAGGAGTTTTATTGGATGATTCTGAAGAATTTGATAGATTAGATCTTTTCGGTTGGTTTCCTCTATACAATGCAACAGGTCTTATATTAGGCTTTAGAGAAGGGATGCAATATTTTGCTGGAGGGAAAAATGATCCAATAGTAGATGGTCCAATAAATTTTAAGAATACTGGTAAGGGTTTTTTTATTTTTCCATCAGGTATAGGATATCGTAATTTTCCAAACGGTGATATTCCTGCAAATTCTCCTTTAATATTTCATGTAAATATGGGACTAACTGTTGTTGCTGACAATGACAATGATGGAATTATAAATAGTGATGAAGATATTGATGGAGATGGAGAAGCTTTTGATGATGATACAGATGAAGATAGAACACCAAATTTTGCAGATACAGATGATGAAAATGATGGAGTTTTAACAATTAATGAAGATATTAATGGAGATGGAAACCCTTTGAATGATGACACTGATGGTGACGGAATACCAAATTATTTAGATACTGACGACGATGGTGATGGTAGGCTTACTAGAGATGAAAGTAAAACCCAAGATCGAGATGGTGACGGAATTGTAGATTATCTAGATCCTGATACAAATTAATATAAAAAGGCTTTGAAAATTTTCAAAGCTTTTTTTCTTTCTAATTCTTAGATATTCGCTGATCAGGTCTTAGTATGAGCTTCGCAATGCATAATTACCGATTCATAATCATCATATAAAGACAGATTGCTTGAAAATAGATATTGCTGAGATCTTTATTTTAGTATGTCCGTTTTATGTCATAAGTATATTTTTAAAGCGTCATTCCGAATTAATTTCGAAATCTCATCATTCAATAAATCAAGTATTTACAATGAGAACCTGAAACAAGTTCAGATTGACGAACACCTTTTATGACTCATTACAGATAATCAATTTGATTTTAATTTGGTAATATAAATATGACTTTACTAATAAAAAAAGACCTCATGTGAGCGAGGTCTTTAAAATCAATACTTTTATTAACTTTTAATTTTTGTTAGTAAACTGATACGATAATCCGAATATAATTTGATTGGGTCTATTATCAACATTAATACCCGTATTCAAGAATTCACCATCAAGGTCATTATTAAAACCTTTTTCCCATCGTACATCTAAACCTAATTTTCCAAGCTCTAATCCAGCTCCTAATTGAAGACCAGCTGTAAAGTCTCGCGTACTAATATTTCGTATTTCTTCACCATCAAAATTAGAAGACGAAATAAATGAGAATGCAGGCCCGCCAAATACATGAAGTGGACCAACCAATTTAGCACCAATTAGTACTGGAACATCAATTTTTCGTGTTTTAAAGTCGGTATCAAAATTATCAGGATTACTGATATACGAATTGTTTAACTCGGTATAAACTAATTCTGGTCTAATATACAGACCCACTACATTTATTTTAGCCCAAAGACCAACATGGAATCCAGCTTTGTCATCTGCTCCAATAATTGCATTATTAAAGCTATTAGCAATTCCATCTGGAACTTCAGAGAGGTCACCACCAAAATTGTAGTTAAGACCTGCTTTAGCCCCAAAATCAATCTGTGAAAATGAAAAATTAACTAAGGTAAGGGTTAGTATTGTTAAAAATACTTTTCTCATGATAAATGATTTTTTCGTTAATTCTTAAAATTAACCAAAAGTAATGCCAAGCAAGGTTGATAAATGTTAAAAGATTATTTTCTTTTCATTACTTTTTCTACGGCCTTAACAATAGCATCGGCATTTAAACCATACTTTTTCATTAATTGCTCTGGCGTACCAGACTCGCCAAACGTATCTTGAGTGGCAATAAATTCTTGGGGAGTTGGATTGTTCTCTGCCAAAACTCTCGCTACACTTTCTCCTAAACCTCCGTAATAATTATGCTCTTCACAGGTAACAACACAACTTGTTTTTATTACAGATTTTAAAATAGCTTCTGTATCTAAAGGTTTTATAGTATGAATATTTATCACTTCGGCAGAAATACCTTTTTCCTCTAATTCTTCTGATGCTTGTAAAGCTTCCCAAACTAAATGACCAGTTGCAATAATAGTCACATCATTGCCCTCGGTTAACTGAATGGCTTTACCGATCTCAAATTTTTGATCTTCAGGCATAAATACAGGTACTTTTGGGCGACCAAAACGTAAATATACTGGGCCATGATGATCTGCAATGGCCAACGTAGCAGCCTTCGTTTGGTTATAGTCGCACGGATTGATAACTGTCATACCTGGTAACATTTTCATCAAGCCTATATCTTCTAATATTTGATGTGTAGCACCATCTTCTCCTAAAGTTAATCCTGCGTGACTAGCACATATTTTAACATTCTTGTCAGAATAGGCTATTGATTGACGTATTTGGTCATACACTCTTCCTGTAGAAAAGTTTGCAAAGGTTCCTGTAAACGGTATTTTACCTCCAATGGTTAATCCAGCGGCAATACCCATCATGTTTGCTTCTGCAATACCTACTTGAAAAAAACGCTCGGGGTGATTCTTTTTAAACGCATCCATTTTTAATGAACCAATCAAATCAGCACAAAGAGCAACAACGTTTTCATTTGTTTTTCCAAGCTCTGTTAAACCAGCTCCAAAGCCAGAACGGGTATCTTTTTTTTCAGTAAAAGTATATTTTTTCATGTGTTGTATTATCTAGTTGCGCAAAAATACTATTTGTCAAAAATTCTTACTTAAAAATCTATAATTTCTTTATAGAACTTATGAACAGGAAACCCCATAACATTATAAAAACTACCTTCTATTTTTTCTACAGCAATAAAACCTAACCACTCTTGAATTCCGTAGGCACCAGCTTTATCATAAGGTTTATAGTTATCAACATAGAAGTTTATTTCTTCTTCATTTAACTCCTTAAAGTGAACCAATGTGGTATCATTAAAAGTTTTTTGTTGTTTGTTTGATGTGAGTGTAACAGATGAGATTACCTCATGAACATGTCCTGATAATTGTCTTAGCATATTTTTTGCATCATTTTCATCGCTAGGTTTACCTAATACTTTTCCGTGAAAACGAACAATAGTATCAGCCGTAATTAAGAGATCTTTATCTTTCAACTCGTTGTTAAATGCTGCGGTTTTTAGCTCTGCTAAATAGTTAGTGATCTCACTACCATGTAAGTATTTAGGATAATCTTCCTCGGTATCTTTCGTTTTGACTATAAAATCTATATTTAGATCTTTTAAAAATTGTTGTCGCCTAGGCGAACTTGAAGCTAATATAATATTGTGTTTTTCTAACTTTTTATTCAGCATAATGAATTGAAATAGCAATTATAAGTATAGACAGTATTCCTAATAGCATAATTAATTTTAATAACCTACTTAGATATCTGTAATCTGATTTTTTTTTAGCATATAAAAGTTTACTCATAAAATGCAAAAAAGGTAGCATTACTACAATGAGCATATACGCTAAGACTATTGGTAATTTTGAGAAATTATCGAATGTATAAAATGTGACTAGTATTAATGGAATAAAAGAAATTATAAAAATTACATTTCGCGTTCTTTTTCTTCCGATAAGAAGAGGCAATGTATGCATATTCATAGATAAATCTCCATTTACATCTTCAATATCTTTTACCATCTCTCGTAAAAAATTAAACATCAATGCAAATACAGCATAATCAAGTAAACTATAAAATGCAAGATATTGTTGCAAACCATTTTCTTCTGTAATCGCAGGTATAACATCAAATATGCCAACAATCAAAACACTTAAAGAGATTAATAATGCAACTACTAAATTGCCAATAAGTGGTTTTTTCTTTAAAAATGTTGAATAGGTTTGGAGTAACAATGCTGTCATTATAAAAATACCCACAAAAGAAAGTCTATTTATTGTATATGACACATATAAGCCCAAGGCAAACCCCATAAAATTTAATATATAATAAAGATTATATGCTTTCTTTTTTATAGCTGGACTTGTAATTAAAATTTTTGAAGGCTTATTAATAATATCAGCTTTTAAATCATTAATGTCATTGATGATATTCCCTCCAGCTGCAATACATAAAGTGGCCATAATTAATAGAAAAAACTGAAAGTTATTTAAGCTAATTGCAATATTAAAAGTAGGAAAATACACATAGCGAAACAATAACTGTATAAGTGCTATCATTACTAAATTTTTCCAACGTATTAATTGAAAAAATGCACTTATATTCATGAAAAATTCTTTTTGATGCGTGCCAGCGTACGTTTATTATCACGATCTTTCATAGATTCACGTTTATCATGTAACTTTTTACCTTTACATAAAGCGATTTCTAACTTGGCCCAACCTTTATCTGTTAAGAATAATCGTAATGGAACAATCGTCAATCCCACATTTTGAATCTCCTTTCTTAGTTTTTTTAATTCTCGTTTGTTTAAAAGCAGTTTACGTTCACTCTTAGGTTTATGGTTATACACATTACCATTAATATATTCTTCAATATACATATTGATCGCGAAAAGCTCACCTTTATCATTGAATTCACAAAAACTCTCGGTAATACGTGCTTTACTGGCTCTAACCGATTTGATTTCAGTGCCCGTTAAGACAATGCCAGCAACGTATTTATCGAGTATTTCATACTCAAAACGGGCTTTTTTATTTTGTATATTAATTTTGGGTTGCATTGAGCACAAAACTAGTTAAATTTAATAGTAAATCATTAATCTTTTTTATGTTTGTAGCTCAATTATTTAAGATAATGAATTTAATTTTTGAACCTTGGCCCTGGTATTTTTCGGGAATAATGATTGCCTTAGTTATGCTGTTGCTGTTGCTAATGAATAAAAACTTAGGTATCTCCTCAAATTTGCGAACTCTATGTGCCATTTGTGGAGCAGGACAAAGATCTTCTTTTTTTAAATTTGACTGGAAGGCGCAAAAGTGGAATTTAATCGTTTTGCTGGGAATTATAATTGGTGGTTTTATCGCAAGTAATTTTATGATGGATATGAAAGCCGTAGCCATTAATCCAGTTACCGTAAAGAATTTGAATAATTTAGGTTTTATGGATGCTGGTACAACATATTTGCCTGATAAATTGTTTTCAGGTAATGTATTTACTAATTTAAAAACATTAGTAATACTTGCTATTGGCGGATTATTAGTGGGATTCGGAACGCGTTATGCTGGAGGTTGTACTTCTGGTCATGCGATTTCAGGATTAAGTAATTTACAGCTACCTTCATTATTTGCCGTTATTGGCTTTTTTATAGGAGGAATGTTTATGGTTCATATTCTTTTTCCTATAATTTTTTAATCAATGAGAATACTTGGATACTTACTTATTGGAATTTTGTTTGGTATTACCTTACTAAAATCGGAAGCGGCGTCGTGGTTTCGTATTTATGAAATGTTTCGATTTGAATCTTTTCATATGTATGGTATTATTGGTACATCAATATTTTTAGGTGTTCTGATCGTACAAGTGATAAAACGGTTTTCAATTAAATCATTTTATGGTGAAGAGATTGTAATAGAATCAAAAGACAAGAGTATTAAGAGATACTTATATGGTGGAATTATCTTTGGCCTAGGATGGGCACTTATAGGGGCATGCCCTGGACCAATATTTGCCTTGTTTGGAGCTGGTTATTGGTCAATTTTAATTGTAATTTTCTTCGCCGTTTTAGGAACTTTTATCTATGGATTGTTAAGAGATAAATTATCGCATTAATCTTTCGTTGTAATCACAACATAAGAAATATTTTCTCCTTCAATAGTAACAATATATAAACTAGCATTATCATCGTCTTTCATTTGCTCATAGATATCTTTGCCTATTAGTTTATTTGCAAAAAACGGAATAGTATTGCTATGACCAACCACAAATACGTTTTTGCCTTTAGTTTCTTTTAGGAAATTTTCGAAATCTATTTTGAACGGATGATAACTCTTTATTTCTAGTTCTAATTTTTCAGCCGTGGGTTTTGCTGTTTGTTGAGTGCGATTATATTCTGTAGCATATATCGCATTAATTCCGTAATCTGATAAAAGTTCACTCCATTTTATTGCGCGTTCTAATCCTTTTTCTGTAAGGTTAGGGTTTTTATTTTCAGTATCAGATCTATCTTTTTCTGCATGACGCACTAAAAAATACGTAGATTTTTCAATCTCTTGTGCTATCCCAGAATAGGATAGTAATAATAGAACAACTAGAATAAGCTTTTTCATAAAAAGTATTTTAATCAAAAATACATAAAGATGTACGTTATAGCAATATTTTCTTACTTTTATAAAAATCAATCAACTACATATGAAAAATTTCTATTTGCTATTGCTGATATTGGTAATATGCTCTTGTAAATCTAAATTTAATACTATCGATACAAATAAACCCACATATTCAGATTTTAGAAAACAGCAAAAATCATTTAAATCTAATGATGGAGTCATCAAATATATAGATAGAGGAGAAGGTGAGGTGATTGTTTTATTACACGGTGTACCTACTTCTGGATGGCTATATCGCAAAATGATAGATAGTTTAGTTTTACAAAATTACCGTGTAATTGCACCAGACATGTTAGGCTTTGGTTCTAGTGATTCGCCTAAGGGATATGACTTATATAGCCCACAAGCTCATGGCAGACGATTCCTAGCTTTAATGGATCATTTAAAGATTAGACATTGGATGCATATATTTCATGATGCAGGAGGTTTATGGACCTGGGAGCTTTTTAAACTTGCACCCGATAGAATTAGTAAATTAGTTGTTCTAAATTCTATTATTTATGAAACAGGTTTTAATCCACCAATGCGATTTGAGCGCGGTACTTTTACAAAACTTTCTATGAGTTTCTATCGAAGCAAGCTCACCAATAGAACGATAATGAAAAAGTTGTTTAAAAATGCTTTAATGGAAAATAACCTTAACGGAAATGATATTGAAGGCTATAGAAAACCATTGTTAGAAGGAAAAACCAATTCATTATATACTTTTTTCTCTAGTACATGTAATGCATTACCTGATTACAGAGAAATACTTAAAAACATTGATATACCCGTAATGGTTATTTGGGGAAAACATGATGAAATGCTTCTTTGGAACCCAATGCAAGATGAGGTTGTGAAAGATTTAAAAATTAAACCAGAAAACATTCATGTAATTAATGCTAAACATTATATACAAGAAGAGGCAACTGACGAAATTTTAAAATTAGTATTGAATTTTGCTAAGTAAATTATTCTTTAAAAATTACTTTTAAATCCATGTTGACACCATTGCGGATAATTTTAAACATTGCTGAACCCTTTGAAGTATCAAAATCTTTCATTACTTGCACACAATGATCTTGATCTTTAATTGCTACAGTATCTATATGTGTTAAGATATCACCAACTTGAACGCCAGCAGCTTCACCAGGATGATTTTTCGAAACTTTATTAATAATTACGCCTGTGGTTTCTGCATTAAATGCTTTTTGATGGTCGTTTAAATTATTGAAATGCAAACCAAATTTCCACTTTTTATTTTCTTTTATTTTCATTTCTTGCGCAGTTGTAAGATTAAATGTTATAACTGCAAGCATAATTGTAAATACTACTTTTTTCATTGGTATTATTTTTATTCTAAATATATTTTAACTTTTTGTATTTGATTATCTCTTGAAATTCCTAAGGTTACTTGTCCATATTTGTATTTATACCCTTTTAGAATTTTGTTGAAATCTTCTAGTGTTAGTACGTTATTTTTATCGAGTGTTATTATAATGTCTCCTTTTTTAATACCTGCTTTACTTGCTGGATAAAAAGCATACACATAAGTAATAAGTACACCATGGCTTAACCCAGAATCATCTCTAATTTCTTTGGTAATATCAACAATTTCGATGCCAAACTTTTGTTTGGCTAAATTTAGATTTTCTTTAGAATTATTTTGTTGTTTTGAAGTAGAAGAGGTTGATCCACAAGAATAAATAACTAGTAAAAGCGTTAATAAATATGTGTTCTTATGCATCATTGTATTAAAATCTTGAACTAAAGATACTAAGAACTCTTTTAAAATATACGCTCCTTTACTTATATTATTAAAATAAGAATGAATTATAATTAGAGATGAGAATACTTTTAACTTTTTGTGTATTATTTATAGGGCAACTGTTCTACAGTCAATCTTTAGAGCAAGAAATGCTTAACCTTGTTAATGAACTTCGACAAGATAGAGGGTTACATCCTGTTCAACTCAATGCGTTTTTGAATCAGGCCGCATTTAATCATTCACAAGAAATGGCATCTAATAATTATTTCAGTCACACAGGTTTAAACAATTCTAATTTTTCTCAAAGAGCAGTTGCGGCAGGCTACGTAGGATCTCCTAGAGGAGAAAATATTGCAGCAGGTAATGCTACCGCACAAGCTACATTTAACCAATGGAAAAATAGTAGTGGTCATTTAAATAATATGCTAAATAGTGGTGTTAATGAAATGGGAATAGGCCGCGCTTATGATAGTAGCTCAACCTATGGTTACTATTGGACACAAGTATTTGGAGTAGGTGATACAACTTTATCGAATGAAGAGTATTCTGAAGAAGTAATTGTGAATGTGTATCCTAATCCTGTAAAAGATAAATTTAACTTACAATTAAAAAATTATACTGGTAAGGAAACTCAAGTAAGGCTAATTTCTATGACAGGGCAAATCGTATATCAAAAAAATAAAGATCTTATTGAGAATATTTTAACGGTAGATATTAGCAATTTGACTACAGGAGTCTATTTTTTATACCTTGATAATAACATTAGAGGTCATAAAATAGTTAAATATTAAACTAAAAACCGCCCCTTTGAGAGCGGTTCATCTTAATTAGCTTAACTAATCACTTATTGAATCTCAATAAGTTTTGCTTTAGGCTCAACTTTTTCAACTTTAGGAACAGAGATAATTAATTCACCATTCTTATAATTAGCTGAAATAGCTTCGCTATTTACTATGTCTTTAGGAAGGTTAAAACTTCTTTTAAATGATTGATAGCTATACTCTTTACGTGTATAATTATCTTTGGTTTCTTCATTTTCTACTTTCTTTTCAGAAGATATAGTCAATATATTATTCTCAACATCTATTTTAATATCTTCTTTTGCTAAACCTGGTATGGCAACTTCAACTAAAAATGACGTTGAATCTTCTTTAATATTTACCGCTGGAAGCGTACTATTGGTTTTAGAGAAGTCTCTAAAAATATCGTCAACCAACGTTGGAAAAAATGGATAATTTGATTTTTTTACTAACATAATTTTATATTTTAAATTGATATTCTATTAATTATTTACTATCCAGTTGCAAATAGAATACCAATCAATTTTTAATGCCTTTTTAGCAGTATTTTACTAAAAATAAAGACATTTTGTCAATTGATTGTCAGGTTATTATATAAAAAACTCCGCATATTAATGCGGAGTCGAATATAGAGATGTTCTCACTACAATTTCAATCTTAGAAATTGTATAGATGAACAGGTTGCTTTATTTATTTCTAAACACTAATTGATCATTAAAAGCATCTAGTAGAATAACACTTTCTGAGGTTACCTTGCCAGATAGAATTTCTTTAGATAATTCATTTAATACTTTACGTTGAATAACCCGTTTTATGGGTCTCGCTCCAAACTGAGGGTCAAATCCTTGTTTAGACAAACTTTCTATTGCCTCATCCGTCCAGCTCATCGTGATGCCTTTATCGGCTAACATATGTATCAATCTGCTAAGCTGTAATTCAACGATCTTAGTTACTTCAGCTTTGTTTAATGGTGTAAACATAATCACTTCGTCGATTCTGTTTAAGAATTCTGGTCGTACGGTTTGTTTTAGTAAACCAAGCACATCAACTTTTGTCTTTTCAGTTATTTGTTCACGTTTACTCATATCAATATCATTAAAATTCTCTTGAATGATATGAGATCCCATATTCGAAGTCATAATGATAATTGAATTTCTAAAATCAGCTACACGACCTTTGTTATCTGTTAATCGTCCTTCATCTAACACCTGTAATAGAATATTAAAAGTATCTGGATGTGCTTTTTCAATCTCATCAAGTAATACAACCGAATAAGGTTTTCTTCTAACAGCCTCTGTTAATTGACCACCTTCATCATATCCTACATATCCTGGAGGTGCACCAACCAATCTGCTTACTGCATGACGCTCTTGATATTCACTCATGTCAATGCGCGTCATCGCAGCTTCATCATCAAATAAATATTCGGCCAACGCTTTTGCTAATTCTGTCTTACCAACACCAGTTGTACCTAAGAATAAGAAAGAACCGATAGGTTTTCTCTCATCTTGTAGTCCAGCACGTGAACGTCGCACTGCATCTGCTACCGCTTGAATCGCTTCTTCTTGACCAATTACACGTTTGTGAAGTTCATCTTCGAGTTTTAACAGTTTTTCACGTTCACTTTGCAGCATTTTTTGAACAGGAATACCCGTCCATTTTGCTACAACTTCTGCAATATCTTCACTGGTAACTTCTTCTTTGATTAATGCATTTTCCTGATTCGCAGCTAGCTCTTTTTGCAATTTTTGTAATTGCTCTTCCTCAGCTTTTATCTTTCCGTATCGTAATTCAGCTACTTTTCCATAATCACCTTCACGTTCTGCTTTATCAGCTTCTAATTTGAAGCTTTCGATATTTTTTTTAGCAGTTTGAACCTTTTCTACAATTTCCTTTTCACTTTTCCATTTAGCATAAATAGATTCGCGATCATCTTTTAAGTTTGCAAGCTCTTTTTGAAGATTTTGCAGTTTTTCTTTATCATTTTGCCTCACTTCTTTACTGATTAGAGTTGAGTTCGGCGAATCTTCGATTTCACGCTTAATTGCTTCAATTTCAATCTCCAGTTGCATAATCTTTCTATCTAACACATCTAATTCTTCTGGCTTTGAATTAATTTCCATACGTAATTTAGCAGCAGATTCATCCATTAGATCTATTGCTTTATCTGGAAGAAAGCGGTCTGTAATATAGCGTTGTGATAGTTCTACCGCAGCTATAATAGCATCATCTTTAATGCGAACCTTATGATGTGTTTCGTACTTATCTTTAATACCGCGAAGAATAGAGATAGCACTTTCTACATCGGGTTCATTGACTACTACTTTTTGAAAACGACGCTCTAAAGCTTTATCTTTTTCAAAATGTTTTTGATATTCATCTAAGGTAGTAGCTCCTATGGCACGTAGTTCACCACGGGCTAAGGCTGGTTTTAAGATGTTAGCAGCATCCATAGCGCCTTGACCACCACCTGCACCAACCAATGTGTGTATTTCGTCGATAAACAATACAATTTGCCCATCTGAAGAAATAACTTCTTTAACCACCGATTTTAGCCGTTCTTCAAACTCACCTTTGTACTTGGCTCCTGCTATCAGAGCTCCCATATCGAGTGAATAGATGACTTTTTCTTGTAAATTTTCAGGAACATCGCCTTTTACAATTCGGTGCGCTAAACCTTCTGCGATAGCGGTTTTACCAACACCAGGCTCACCAATTAAAATAGGATTGTTCTTTGTTCTACGTGATAAAATCTGTAAAATTCTACGAATTTCTTCATCGCGACCTATAACGGGATCTAGTTTACCATCATTAGCAAGCTGGTTTAAGTTCTTTGCATACTTATCTAATGAATTATATGTGTCTTCAGCACCTTGAGACGTAACTCGGCTTCCTTTACGGAGTTCTTCAATTGCTTTTTTGAGGTCATTTTCAGTTACACCGTTATCTTTTAGTAACTGAGCTGTATCATCTTTGCCTTTTAGTATTGCTAAGAGTAAATGTTCAATAGAAACATATTCATCATTTAGTTTCTTTGCAATGTTTGCAGCATCGCCAAACATCTTACTTGCATTGCGTGAAAGCATTAGTTCAGCTCCGTCAACTTTAGGAAAGCTTTGTAATATAGTATCTAGTGTCTGTTTAAAAATAGCTATGTTCACTCCTAATTTATTTAATAGAAAAGGAGTAACATTTTCATCAACTTCAAAAATACCTTTTAAAATATGAGCATTTTCAATTTGCTGATGCTGTAAGCCTTGTGCAATTTGCTGTGCTTGTTGCACGGCTTCTTGTGACTTTATAGTATAATTATTAAAATTCATACCTCATTTTGTTCAAAAGCTACGCCAATGTAAGAAAGTCAACTTTTTGGCGACAAAATGACTGATTAAATGAAATAATTAAGACAATTTGTCTATTTTAACCAAAATTTTGAATTTATGGGATTATTAAAAAGTTTATTTGGCGGAGAAAAAAAGGAACAACCAAAACCGAAAATTAATTGGATTCCTTTAACAGATATGAGTCAGTTAGATAGCATTATAAATCATTCTAGTAATAAATATCAAGCTATTTTTAAACACAGTACGAGATGTGGAGTTAGTAGTGGTGTATTAAGACAGTTTGAACGACAAGAGAATACTGACGAAATTGATTTCTATTATTTAGATCTACTAAGTTTTAGAACTATTTCTGATGCCATTGCTAGTCGATTTGGCGTGATACATCAATCCCCTCAACTACTAGTTTTAAAAAATGGAGAGGTAGTTGCCAATGCCTCTCACTATGATATCATGAATGTAAAATTAGAAGCATAAAAATGAGGCTGTCTGAAAAGGCAGTCTTTTTTTTGCAATTTTTAGAAAAAGTTGATAATCTAAAATCAAATTTCCAATAAGTAATTTTTTCTTTTTTAATGCACTCGCTAAGGCTCGTTTGTTTCATTTTAAAGTAACGGATTCTCTTTGCTATATCTACCTCTAAATCCATTACTTTAAAAACGTTTACTGATACTCAACTAGTTGTCTATACTGATTTCTTTTTAATTAATGTCGATAAATATTAAAAATTTCGACATATATTTGAACTATGTCGAAATCATCGACATATATACATTCATTTGTCGAAACCATGTACAGTAAAGAACAACCTTACAACAATTTACCCGTATTACCGCCAGCAGTCGATATAGAAACAAAAACTATATTAAAACAGGCAATAGCAGCAAATAAGGTTTTGGCTGAACTCAAAGGTAGAGCAGACGAAATACCAAATCAGTCAATGCTGGTAAATGCTATTACACTGCAAGAAGCAAAAGACAGTTCTGAAATTGAAAATATCGTTACTACACAGGATAGCTTATATAAAGCCTTTTCCTCAAATATCAGTGCAACAGATGTACAAACCAAAGAAGTATTAAGATACCGTCAAGCTTTATGGGATGGTTTTAATTCGTTAAAAGAGCGTCCACTCTCAACAAATACCATTATTACTATTGTTCAAACCATTAAAGAGAATAATGCAGGTATTAGAAATACCCCCGGTACGCGAATAATGAGTGCTAATGAAGTTATTTACACACCGCCCGAAGGCGAACAATTAATTAGAGAACTACTACACAATTTAGAAAACTTTATACATGATGATAATGGTATTGACGATTTAGTAAAACTAGCAGTAATGCATTATCAATTTGAAGCGATACATCCTTTTTTTGATGGTAATGGCAGAACAGGTAGGGTGTTAAATATTTTATACTTGGTAGATAAGCAATTATTAAATACACCTATTCTATACCTAAGTAAGTACATAATCGATCATAAAAACGAGTATTATCAAAAAATAAGAAGTGTTACCGAAAAAAGTGATTGGGAAGCTTGGATATTATTTATACTTAAAGGTGTTGAGGAAACTGCTAAATACACCTTGCAAAAAATAAATCAAATCAATGAATTGATGGATAAAACCATACTCTACGCAAAGGAAAACTTGCCAAGTAGGGTATATTCTAAAGAATTAATAGAACTACTATTTGTTCAGCCCTATACAAAGGTTAAATTTTTAGTAGATAATAATATAGCCAAAAGACAAACAGCAGCCGAATACTTACAAGAACTAGAACAATTAGGAGTTTTAAAATCTCAAAAAGTAGGTGTAGAAAACTTGTTTTTAAACGTAAAGTTATTTGATATTTTAAGAAGGTAAATGAACGCATCTCAAATAGAAAAAAACGTAATAGCATTAGTTAAGAGCTTCAATGAAGAAGATTTTGTATTCGACTTATTGAAAGCTTATGGTATCTCTAAAACATCTATTACACGTTTAAAAAAAGGCGATTTCAATCTATCCAAAATTGAGGGTGAAGTTTTATACAAAAGTAAAATGTTGTTTAAGGAAGTAGCATCAGGAAAACTTCTTACAACTATCGACGAGTTAACAAAAAATCCAGAATATTTAAAGCATAACCCTCGTTTTGTTATTGTAACCGATTATGAAACTTTACTTGCAAAAGATACTAGGACAGGATTAGCATTAGATACACCAATTCTTGAAATCCATAAGCATTTTGGTTTCTTTTTGCCTTGGGCAGGGCAGGAAAAGTATTCTCAAACAAATGAGAATTATGCAGATAGAAAAGCGTCATACAAAATGGCAAAATTGTACGACATTCTAGTTACAGAAAATCCAAGTATTTACGACGATGGCGGACATAACCTAAATATTTTTCTATCTCGCTTGTTATTTTGCTTTTTTGCAGAAGATACCGACATATTTCCTTTTGAAGGTATGTTTACAGATACGCTAGGGCAGCACACCAAAAAAAAATGGTACTGATGTAAACGAATTTTTAGATAGACTTTTTAAAGCATTAAATACGGAAGACAATAGTAAAGAAGCATCGCATTTCAGGGACTTCCCATATGTGAATGGTGGACTATTTAGAGACACTATAGCTTCACCGAAATTTACTAAAGAAGCTCGCGAAATTATTTTAGAATGTGGCGATTTAGATTGGAGTGAAATCAATCCAGATATATTTGGTTCTATGATACAAGCAGTAGTAAACCCTGCATATCGTAGTGGCTTAGGTATGCATTACACTTCTGTGCCTAATATTATGAAGGTAATTGAACCCTTATTCTTAAATGAATTATATGAGGAGTTTCATAAGTACAAAGAGAACACAAAGAAACTACGCCAATTAATTTACAGAATATCCAAACTTAAAATATTTGACCCTGCTTGTGGTAGTGGCAACTTTCTAATTATTGCATATAAAGAATTGCGAAAACTAGAAATTAAAATTTGGCAACAGATTAATGCTTTAGAACCACAATATTCTTTTGTGTTTACAGAAGTAAAGTTATCTCAATTTTATGGTATAGAGTTAGACGACTTTGCACATGAAATGGCAATTCTTTCTTTGTGGTTGGCGGAACACCAAATGAACAAAATATTTATAGATGAGTTATTCGATTTTGGTAGAGCAAAACCAATTTTACCGTTAAAAGAAGCAGGACATATTACACATGGCAATGCTACACGTTTAAATTGGGAAGATACTTGCCCTAAAAAGGAAGGAGATGAAATTTATATTTTAGGAAATCCACCTTATTTAGGTTACAGTAAGCAAGATGAACAGCAAAAAAAAGATTTGGATTTTGTTTTCAATAACATCAAGGGATATAGAAGCTTGGATTATATAAGTTGTTGGTTTTATTTAGGAGCTAAGTATATAAAAGGCTCTTATGCTAAATTGGCTTTTGTATCAACTAATTCAATTTGTCAAGGTGAACAAGTTTCCCTTTTTTGGCCAATAATAATTCGCCTAAATATTGAGATTAATTTTGCATATCAATCTTTTAAATGGACTAATAACGCAAAAGGTAATGCGGGGGTAACAGTTGTAATAATAGGTTTGTCAAATGAAACTAAAAATAAGAAGACAATATATAAAAAGGGATTGGTAAAATATTGTGATAATATCAGTCCATATTTAATTGATTCAAGAAATTATTTTGTTTTCAAACGTAATACCACTTTGTCTGATATTCCTGCAATTGGATATGGTAGTTCTGCATTAGATGGTGGCAATTTAATTCTATCAAATGAAGAAAAGGAGTTATTATGCGCCGAATACCCTATTACAAAAAAATACATCTATAAATTAATGGGTTCACAAGAACTAATAAAAGGAATTGAAAGATGGGCTATTTGGATAAATGATAGTGAGTTTAATATTGCCAATGAAATAGAACCTTTTAGAAAAAGATTCGAAGAAGTCCAAAAATTTAGATTAAAGAGTAAGAGAATATCAACAATTGAAGCCGCCAATACACCTCATAAATTTGGTGAACCAAGATTTGTAAAAGGAGAAGTACTCTTAATACCAAAAGTCTCATCTGAAAGAAGAGAATATTTACCAATAGGGTATTTTACTGACGTAGTAGTAATGGATAAGGCGTTTCCCATTTATAATGCTGAATTGTTTTTATTTGGTGTATTATCAAGTAGAATTCATATGGTTTGGATTAAAGCCGTTGGTGGCAGAATGAGAATGGACGTTAGCTATTCTTCATCGATCTGCTATAATACATTTCCCTTTCCAGAAATTAATCAGAAACAAAAGGAACAAATTAATTTACATGTATTTGCAGTATTAGAAGAACGAGAAAAGCATTCGAGTAAAACGTTAGCACAATTGTACGACCCAGATAAAATGCCTAAAGGCTTAAAAGAAGCGCATCATGAATTAGATTTAGCCATAGAAAGATGTTATCGTTTAAAGCCTTTTACCAGTGATACAGAACGTTTAGAATATCTTTTTAAAGAATACGAAAAAATGATAAATAAAAATACTTTATTAGAGAAACCAAAGCGAACGCGTAAAAAGAAAGCCTAAAATATGCCAGATATAGTTCACGTAACATACCAACAAACAGGGAAAAGTAAAAGTACCAACGAATTAGGAATGCGAGAAATGCAAGAAAAAGCATTCGAAGCTCGTACTGCCCAATATTTATTGATTAAAGCACCCCCAGCCTCAGGTAAATCTAGGGCATTAATGTTTATTGGTTTAGATAAGTTGGTAAATCAAGGCATAAAAAAAGTGATAGTTGCAGTACCAGAGCGTTCAATTGGTAGCTCATTTGCTAAAACAGAGCTAAAAAAGTTTGGTTTTTTCGCAGATTGGATTCCTAACCCAAAATACAATTTATGTACACCAGGTGGAGACCAAAGCAAAGTAAAAGCATTTTTGGAATTTTTACAGTCCGATGAACAAATTCTAATCTGTACACATGCAACATTACGCTTTGCATTTGAAGCCATAGATGAGAAGCAGTTAAATGATTGTTTATTAGCTATCGATGAATTTCATCATGTTTCAGTTGATGGAGATAATAAATTAGGATTGGTTTTGAGTAGCGTTATGGAAAAATCAAATGCACATGTAGTGGCGATGACGGGTTCATTTTTTAGAGGTGATTCTGTTCCAATATTATTACCAGAGGATGAAGAAAAGTTTATCAAGATAAAATATGACTATTACCAACAATTAAATGGGTACGATTATTTAAAGTCTTTAGGAATTGGCTATCATTTTTACCAAGGAAGATACACTTCTGCAATACATGAAATTTTAGACGAAAGCAAAAAAACTATTATTCACATACCTAGCGTAAATTCAGGAGAATCTACTAAGGATAAATATGAAGAAGTAAATAGGATTATTGACAGTTTGGGTGAATTAGATTATCAAGATTCAGAAACAGGTGTTTTGTTCGTTACAAGCAAAAAATCAGGCAAAACCTTGAAGGTTGCAGATTTGGTTCACGATAATCAAAAAGACAGAGATAAAATACAGAACTATTTAAGAAACGTATCTAGCGTAGATGACATGGATATCATAATTGCATTAGGTATGGCAAAAGAAGGTTTTGATTGGCCTTATTGCGAACATGCTTTAACTGTTGGTTATAGAGGTTCATTAACAGAAATTATTCAAATAATAGGCAGGGCTACTAGAGATAGTGAAAATAAGACGCATGCGCAATTCACAAATTTAATTGCACAACCAGATGCAGAGAATGATGAGGTAAAACTAGCAGTAAACAATATGCTTAAAGCTATTACAGCTTCTTTACTCATGGAACAGGTTTTAGCACCTAATTGGAAGTTTAAACCTGAATTCCCAGAAGATGAAGAAATAAACGGTGTGGAAGAAGATGGTGAAGATTACATCGCAATAAAAGGATTTAAATTACCCAGTTCACAAAGAGCAAAAGACATCATTGAAAGTGATTTGAACGATTTAAAAGCCAGAATCATGCAAGACGATCAAATGCTCAAGGCAATGCCGGGGAATGTTGACCCAGAAGTTATTAATAAAGTCTTAATACCGAAAATTATTAAGGAAACTTACCCAGATTTATCTGATGAGGAAGTAGAGCAAGTGCGTCAACATGTAGTTGTGGATTCTGTTATTAAAAATGGAACAATTGAAGAACAAGGCGACAAGCGTTTTATTCGCCTAGCAGATAGTTTTGTAAATATTGATGATATTAATATAGATTTAATAGATACTATTAATCCATTCCAGAAAGCATTTGAAATTTTGTCAAAATCTGTTACAGCCTCGGTTTTTAAGGCTATACAAGAAACTATTGACGCAACAAGAATTCAAATGACTGAAGAAGAAGCGATTTTACTGTGGCCCAAAATAAAAAATTGGATAGAAAAAACAGGAGAACAACCAAGTATTCAGGCTTTTGACCCTCAAGAAAGACGTTTGGCAGAAGCAGTTATATTTTTAAAGGAAGCCAAACGAAAAGCAGCAGCTAATGAGTAAGAAAAGAACATTAGAAGATATATTCAATGATGATGAGTTCGGTATTTTAGATACTAAACCAAAGAACTCTAATGTCAAAACAGAAGACGAGCGATTGATTGAATCGTTCCAAGAAATTAATGCTTTTTATGAAAAAAATGAGAGAGAGCCAGAAGCAAGTAATGTAACTGAGTTCAAATTACAATCTAGACTAAAAGCCTTAAGAAATGATGCTAAAAAAATAGAAGTTCTAAAACCATATGATATACATAACCTTCTAAATATAAGTGAGGAAATAAAGACAGTTGCCGATATTTTAAAAGATGATGATTTAGGTATTTTAGATACGGAAGAAACGTTATCCATTTTCAAGTTAAAAAATGTACCAAGTTCTTCTGAAAGAGCAGAAACAGATTTTGTAGCTCAAAGACGAGCAATGAAAAAGGAAGAATTTATGTCTTATGAACCTTTGTTCAAAAAAGTCCATAGAGAACTCAAAGAAGGAAAACGTAAATTATTTACTTACGATAGCGCCGATAAAAACTTAAAAGCAGGTTCTTTTTATGTATTAAATGGAGTTCTACTGTTTTTAGAGGAAACTAATCTTGAAACTGATAATATTACTTTACCATCTGGTGAAAGAGTTCGTAAGGATGGACGTACTCGAATTATTTTTGAAAATGGAACAATAAGTAATATGCTTTATCGCTCATTGGATAAAGCTTTACTTCACAAAGACAACGATGGTAAAATTGTTTCGCATACAGAAGAAGAAATAGAAAAGGAGTTGTTTAACAATGTCAACTCGGTAAATGAAGAAGATGTTGAAACAGGTTGGATATATGTATTAAAGTCTAAATCTTCAAACAAGGATATATCTTCAATTGAAGATTTGTATAAAATTGGTTATTCAACTATTCCTATTTCTGAAAGAGTTAAAAACGCTACGAGTGAAGCTACATATTTAAAGGCTGATGTAGAAATAGTTGTATCGTATAAAACGTACAATTTAAATGTGCAGAAGTTCGAGAACCTGATACATCGTGTTTTTGCAGAAGTATGCCTAAATATTGATCTACATGATGAAAAAGGTAGAAGAATTACACCTAGAGAATGGTTTGTTGTTCCTTTACCAATAATTGATAAAGTTATTCAATTAATACTTACAGGGGAAATCGTAAATTATAAATACGATAAAAGATTAAAAGGTTTAATTGAAAATTAGTTTTTGTGAAATTTTAAACTACTATTTCTCTCAGAAAGAGCATGTTAAATTGTTAAAAAATTGTTAAAACTCATGCCTGTTTGCAAAAAGTTTGCAAATAAAAAAGGCTTCAAAGCTAAAAAAGCTAAGAAGCCAGTGTTTATGCGTGATCGCGGAAGGATTCGAACCTTCGACCGTCTGCTTAGAAGGCAGATGCTCTATCCAGCTGAGCTACGCGACCGGGCTGAGCGTTAAGAAAATGTTTATTAGACATTTTTAGCGAAATAGCCAGCCAACGGGCGGGCAAATTCTAGCTCCTAATTTAATAAGGATTACTCCTTGCAGTCGTGATCCTCTTGTGTTTCGTTGCAAATTAAAGCGAAACTTTAATTTATCTAAAGCTCATTAGATCTCTTAAGAAAATAAATTTTCTACAAGAATTATAAGCTTTCATTTGTCGGGGTGGCAGGATTCGAACCTGCGACCTCCGCGTCCCAAACGCGGCGCGATAACCGGGCTACGCTACACCCCGTAGCATAAAAATTTCAAAAAAAAATAAATACCAAATTCCAAAAAATAGAAATTGGCATTGTTGCACTCTCACACAGACTCTTGCGGAGAGACAGGGATTCGAACCCTGGCGACACTTACGCGTCGACAGATTAGCAATCTGCTCCATTACCACTCTGGCACCTCTCCTAAATTTTAATGAACAACACTTCTAAAAGTGCGGGTGCAAATGTAATAAATTTGATGTGTTACCACAATATCAAAACAGAAAAAAATGACTTTTTTTTATCAATTACAACTTTAAATAGTATAAGTATGTCAATATCAATTAGATTATACTATTTTTTAGTACTTTTATATAAGTGTTAACTTTTAAATCTACATCATGAAAACTAAAATAATAATCGTGCCCAAAAAAGCCATGATGTCTTTACTATTATTGTTGATTTTCTCAATAAATAATGAATTACAAGCATCAAATTTATTATTTCAAAATATTCAAAATCAACAGTATATTGAAGTTTCAGGAAAAATTTTTGATAGTGATACCAAAGAACCTTTAATTTTTGCTTCTTTAACAGTTGTAGAATCAAATATAAGTACGGTAACAAATAGTGATGGTGAATTTAGCCTTAAAATACCCGAAAATCTAAAAGATGTTAGTGTTAAAATTTCTTTTCTAGGCTATAAAACCAGAAATGTTACTGTTTCAGAACTTAAAAAAACTTCTAAAATATACTTAGAATCTTCGGTGGTCAGACTATCAGAAATAAATCTAGTAGCCCCTAAAGATGCACTTACTCTTGTGAAGAGTACGCTCGCTAAACGTCAAAAGAACAATCACGCTAACGATGTATTAATGACGGCTTTTTATAGAGAGACCATAAAAAAAAGAAAAAAGAATGTGTCATTGGCTGAGGCAATAGTTAATCTCTACAAACAATCGTATTCTTCGCCTAGAAATGATTTTTTAACCTTATATAAAGCTCGTAAAAGCACTGATTATTCTCGATTAGATACTATTGCTCTCAAATTACAAGGAGGGCCTTATAATCCACTTTTTGTTGATCTGATGAAATATCCACAATATATCTTTGCCAATGATTATATAAACTTATATACCTTTACGTTTCTTCCAGCAGTAACTGTAAATAATAAACCTGTGTATGTAATAGGTTTTAGTCAAAGAAAGGATATTATTGACCCCTTATATTATGGTAAATTATATATTGATGCTCAATCACAAGCTTTGATTAGCGCTGTTTATAATTTGAATGTCGAAGACAGAGAAGAGTCAAGTAAATTGTTCGTAAAGAAAAAGCCCAAAGATACATTTGTGTACCCAACACATGCGGCTTACAGAGTAGATTATAAAGAGAAGCAAGGTAAATGGTATTATAGTTATAGTAATGTTCAATTAACGTTTAAAATCAATAAAAAGCGTAAATGGTTTAATTCTGTTTATTCACTGTCTAGTGAAATGGCAGTAACAGATTGGCAGATAGCTGATGGAAAAATTAAAAATAAAGAAAAGCTTAAAAGGTCATCTTTTATAACAGATGAAGCAGCTGGTTTTTCTGATCCCGAATTTTGGGGAGCTTATAATGTTATTGAACCAGAAAAATCGATAGAAATTGCGATAAAAAAGATTCAAAAACAGCTAAAAAAAGCAGATAAATCATAACTTGTTTTAAGTAATTACAAAGAGGCTGCCTGTAAAGGCAGCTTTTTTATTTTAATAAATTTCGAATAGAAGCTTTAATAACTTTAAAAAGTCATTATTTTTGCAGCTAACCTATTCGCTAATTACTTTATCACTGCTTTGAAAACAGGAAAAGAACTTTACAATTACCAAAAAGGAGCAATCGAAAAAATCTTTACCAGATTTGAAGATGCGCCAACAGACTATCATTTATTGTATCAATTGCCAACTGGCGGTGGGAAAACTGTGATTTTTTCTGAAATTGTAAGACAATATCTTAAAAATCATAATAAGAAAGTATTGGTAATGACACACCGAATTGAACTTTGTAAGCAAACATCAAAAATGCTCACAGAGTTTAATGTAGTAAATAAAGTAATAGACAGTAAGGCAAATTTAAACGATCAGAATGAGTACAGTTGTTTTGTTGCAATGGTTGAGACCTTAAACAATCGTCTAAATGAAAATAAATTAGATATTTCTGATGTTGGCTTGGTCATTATCGATGAAGCACATTATAATTCATTTACTAAGCTTTTCAAATTCTTTTCTTCCTCATTTATTTTAGGTGTAACTGCTACTCCATTAAGTTCGAATATTAAATTACCCATGTATAAGAATTATGATGAGTTAATTGTCGGTGAAAGTATTGAATCGCTTATAGAAAACGGATTTTTAGCCAAAGCTGAAATGTACACATTTAATGTTGGTCTAACATCGTTAATAATAGGTACTAATGGCGATTACACAGTTAAATCATCTGAAGACTTATACACAAATTCTATGATGTCTAGTAAGCTTATGGATGCTTACTTAGAAAAAGCTAAGGGTACAAAAACATTAATTTTTAATAATGGTATAAACACTTCGCTTTATGTTTATGATCTATTTAGATCTCAAGGATACCCTATCGCTCATTTAGATAACACAACCACTAAAGGTGATCGAAAAAAAATATTAAAATGGTTTAAAGAAACTCCAGGCGCTATTCTTACTTCTGTAAGTATTTTAACAACTGGTTTTGATGAACCTACAGTTGAATCTATTATTTTAAATAGAGCAACAAAATCATTGACCTTATATTACCAAATGATAGGTAGAGGATCGCGAATATTAGAAAATAAATCTACATTTCAAGTGATAGATTTAGGAAATAATTTCTATCGATTTGGTCCTTGGGGAGCAAGATTAAATTGGCAAAAAATATTTAAGTCTCCAGATTTTTATTTAGACAATATAATTTCAGATGAAGAAATAGAAAGTAATTTCTATTATGAAATGCCAGAAGCTTTAAAAAAGAAATTCTCAAATTCGAAAGAACTACATTTCAACATACGAGATGTATATAAAAAATTAGTTAAGGAAGGTAAGTCAACCAAATCGGTTATTGAACAATCTATAGCGCATCATGCAAAAATATGTATTGAGAATAGTGAAGATGTTTATGATGCGATTAATTTAACACAACTTTTAAGTGACGATATAGACTTTAGAATAGAGCGTTATTGTAAGTGTATTAGTAAGAATACCAATAATTTTGTAGAGTGGTTAAAAGGGGATTATAGGGTTAAACTTAGAAATTATTTGCGTCTTAATTTTGATACCGTTTATGAGGAAATTTATGGTAAACTACCTGCTAATTGATTGATTTTCAAATTTTATGCTCCTTAACTTTTTTCTGACTAAGTACGCTTCTAAACCTACTCAACGTACTATGTGGTCAGATACACTATCTTCTATGGATAATCCACAAAATCGCATCGCACTTAAACTGTCATTAACCGTCGCTTCGGTCTGTACATCACTCAAATCATACTAATAAGTTTAATTTTATATATTTGTGTAAAAATTATACATAACGAGTAAGCAATCTATTAAACTTTCGTAGGTACAGTTGTATTTGTATATGAAGAAGGAAATATATCTGTATTATTAATTTAAAGGAAGTATGGATCCATTTAAAGGTCAATGGGCAATACCTAGTGGATTTGCTGAAAAAGTTTCCACCTTTAGAAAATACTACATTGGAAGTCCTAGAGGTGGAAGTAGATAGAACAGGTTGGTTTAATTCAGAAGTATATGCCTAGGAGTTTGGAGAAACCAAAGAGAGCTTTATTAAAAGGAAATTAATTGTATTTAGGTTGCTTTAAAAGATTTAAAAATTCGACGTATCATCGATTGGAATAACTTTTTTTGTTGATACAAAAAGAGAAATAAGATATAGACCTTTTCAAATTGGTCTTTATAATTCTATTTGGAATGCAAAACAATAAGACTGACTGCCTTGTAAGCTTCCCTGAATTCGATTATGATGACAATTTTCTGAAATACTCAATTGATGGTTTCGAAAATTATGATCAATATTATAATTATTATGAGAGAAAAAGGAAAAAGAATTATAGACATAGATTTAAACCAGAGAAGTTTTATAAGTTTAGAAAAGGATATGCAAGAATATCTTTTCATATCCCAGTTTATCATGATCATTCCTATAATTTTGATATCCATTGGAAAGATAAGGTTATCGCCAGTCTAAAAGTAAAACCAACTAAAGAAAAATCAAAGTCTAAATAAACGATGAAAAGAACAAAATTATTATTAGTTATACTTATAATATCTTTAGCTGTTAAAGCACAAAATAAAGATTATGTTATAACTATAAACAAAGATACTTTATATGGCAAAGTAGTATGTTCAGAATATAAATGCAAATTAATAACTGGAAAAGAAAAAATAAAATATAAATCTGATGAACTTTTAGGATATTATATTAATTCTAAGGATCATTTTTATGAATCTTTTAAATCAGGTTTTTCTAGAGACCGTGGAAAGAACATATTTCTGAGAAAAATGATTTCTGGTAAGTTGAGCTTGTATTACCATATGTCTATCTATGACACGTCAGATAGATTAGTTCAATATTATATATCTAAAAATGGATTAGATCCAATTGTAACTTTTACAAATAGTCCGTTTAAAAATAACAAAAGGCATGCAAGAGTTAGGAAATTCATTGAGGATAATTTGGAATTAGCTGAGGAATTTGATATGCTAAAAGGAAATCTAGAAAATATAAAGTATATTATAAAAAAGTATAATAGTCAACAAGATTAAATTAATCATGACCGATAGGAGGTGAGTTAAAAGTTCAAAAAAGCGATAAGTTATAATCAATTTTAAATAGAAATTTATGACATTAAAATGTCCTCCAGTTCCTGTAAATAAAAAAGAATATATCGCTGATGTAGGTAAAATTCTTGTCAAGGATTATGGGAAGAAAAAGTTCTATAAACCTGAAGAAGTAAAAAAGACATCAAAAAAGTCTAAACATAAGGATACAAGTGGAATAG
The DNA here is from genome assembly GCF_056591795.1 of Maritimimonas sp. 2210JD6-3. Lineage (NCBI taxonomy): Bacteria > Pseudomonadati > Bacteroidota > Flavobacteriia > Flavobacteriales > Flavobacteriaceae > Maritimimonas > Maritimimonas sp. 2210JD6-3. Next base: position 34,861 of record NZ_JBWQOJ010000035.1, read on the forward strand.
ATTGGTATTGTTAGGCCATGTGCACATTTTCATCCCATGAAGATTTTGATCAATATCATGAAATGACGGGAGAGGTGTGCGATTATGTGGCAATGAAAACAGAAATGCTAGGTGGGCTTGCTACTAACGCTTCTTCAGATTGGTTTACTCTACCTGACCTCGATATTGATGCATCTTGGCTTGACTTAGGTGATTTTTTGATGGACTTTTAGACGAAATGGGAGAGTTCATTAGCGGGATATTCGATGGGTTGTAATTCAATTTGCTACTTTTAATATTAAAAAAAGTAATGTAAGCTTCCCCAAAAACTGAACTGTTTAAAAGTAGAATAAATATTTTAATTTTGAACAGTAATTATGAGAAGAAGTAAATTTTCACCGCCCCAGATAGCCAAGATTTTAAAGGAATTTGAAAACGGTAAATCTGTATTAGAAATCACCCGTGACCACGGTGTTAGTTCGGCCGCATTTTACAAGTGGCGTTCCAAGTATGCAGGTATGAGCAGCAAAGAACTTAAACGTATCAAGCAATTGGAAGAAGAGAACCTCAGGCTCAAGCAAATGTATGCCAACCTAGCATTGGACCACCAAATGGCTAAGGAGATCATAGAAAAAAAGCTTTAAAGCCCTGCCGAAAAAGGAGTATAGCAAAGGAACTTGCTCATTACGGTATAAGCAGGGCGTGCCGTGTTCTACATATGAGCAAGAGTGTCTATTACTACAAGCCATTGCCAAAGAACGATGTTGAGATTGAAGCTGCCTTAAGCAAAAAGGCAGAGGACAAGCCAGAGGAAGGATTTTGGAAGGCCTATGGTCGCTTACGTGAAGAAGGTAAACTTTGGAATCATAAACGCGTTCATAGAGTATACGTATCATTAGGGCTGCCCTTGAGACGGAAAGTAAAGAAACGTCTTCCAGCAAG
>NZ_JBWQOJ010000036.1:0-34673 GCF_056591795.1 Maritimimonas sp. 2210JD6-3
AACATAGTCAAAAGAGGAAAGAGTAATCATTATTATTTTGCTTTTATTCAAGACGCAAAATCAATAATCTTAATGATAATGAAGTCTAAAAATTACTCTTATTGGTATACATTTTAATCTAAATAACTATTTCATATAGCCCGGCAGTTTTTATCTTAACTGATTTTCTCTTATTATTTGTAAAGAAAATTTGTATCTCATCAGACTCAGTTGTTTGAAGCTTTACTTTCATTTTTCCATTTTCTTCTTCTACATCTAAGATATCGGTATTTTGACTAAAAGGCATTATTGCCATGTTATTCTTAATAAAAATGGATTCTATTTTTTGTTATCTGATATCAAGAAGGTGTTTAGAATTTTCTAATAGCAATTCGACTTTATGAAAACTCTCATTAGACCACCAATCTATATTTAAAAGATGTATTTTTCGAGCATTTTTTTCAGGAATATCATATGCTACAAAAGACACATTATCATTACTTTTAATCCAACCTTTATTTTGCTCTAATGAAAGTACATTTTGAATTATGTTATTCATCTCTTGTTTATATTGGGAATTGATCTTTTCATCAGCGGGATATAAGTTATCTGAGAAATAGATTACTTTTCCTTTTCCTACTTCTCGATATTTTTTTTCTGAATGATTATGATAATCCCTTCCCAACAAATCATCTAAGGTAGTTTGGGCTATTGGCAATTTACTTGGTTGATCATGATTTAAATTTATATTGATATGCGCCCTAGATAATAACAACGTACCTCCTTGTTTTACGAATTTTAATAGTTTTTCAAAATCTTCTTTTTTAAAGTTATTCCATCCGGCAAAAATGATTGCTTGATATTCATTCATAATACTTTGAGAGGATTCGATCGGAATTAAATCTATCGGACCATAAGGTGTGCCGCTAAACCATCCTTTTGGTTTTCTATCACAAGGAACACAATAAATGGGGTTTAACTGGCTTCATGGATAAAAAATGTTTAGCAACTTGTAGCTTCCTTCAGCCTTATTGAAATCCCATTCTTGACCATCTTGCCCCAAAGGTTCTTATTCGTGAAAGAGAAATTAGACCACGCATCATTTCTTCCCTGTATAATAGCTACCGTTGGTACTATAACCCCAGATCTGTCATGAGTTTTAATAAATTTCGTCATACGCTGCTGCGCATTTATATGTCTTTTTCCAGATTCTGAAAATCTATCAAACCCAAATTCTGTTGCCCATAAGCCCTCTTCAGTATTAATGTGTGCTGCTCCCTGCATATATGCGGTAGCTAAAGACAAAAAAAGTCTATCTGCATGCTCAGGAGTATTAAAAGGTTGTGAACTCCATTGAGTTGCATGATGAGTTCCAAACTGTGTTTTTCCATAAACCCTAGATGCTCCGCGCAATGATGCCATGGTCACTTCATCTGCACCATACATAAACTCAGCACCTAGCCAATCGTAACCAGCTTCATATAAATACCTGAACAATGTTGAAGGGCCTGAATGACGCGTACTTTCACCTTTTGCATTCTTTAAATTTTTTACGAAATAACCCGCTCCATCTTCCATATTAAAGCCCTGATATGGATTGAAAAATTGAAATCTCTGATTAGATTTTTTATCGAAAGGCAAACGAGTTTTAGGAAAAACACTTCCCTTTGTTCTAAACTTGGAGGCTATATCGGTGTATAACCCAACTGCTTTTGACGCTCCCCAATAATAAAAAGTACCATCATCTTCATGAGCCTGTCTTCCTTTAAAATAATCGCTTTCAAACAAACTTACATCCAGATTAATTTCTTTAGCAGGAATTGTGCGGCCATCGGCCATCAATGCAAATGGAGTTTGCATTTGATCCAAGAAACTGTTTAGCCATCTATATAGTTTTTTATCGGCATGTACACTTACAGTCCCATAATGATTTGGCCTAAAAACATAAGCATTAGAAGTTTCAGAACTGAAAAGCCATTGTAAGTAATCTTCATATGTTTCTTTTTCTCTCTCAATATAAACATCGTCACTTGTTGATAACAATATTGTATCCTGTTTCTGAACTAATATTTGATTGATGATATGCTTTTCCTTCCGAAAGCCGTTACCCAATAATAATAGATTCATTAGTTCCTGACGATATTGCTTTAAAACTCAAAAGATATAAACCCGGCTCCTTAAATTTAATCTGATTGTTCTCTGGAATTATTTTTTTAGTTGCTGAGCTTTCTAACTGAACATTAGATTTATTAGTTCTTATAAGGATCGAAAATTTCTTTTTCTCTTCTACTAATTTTGGCACATAAACTACTTCAAACGCTCGCTTACTTTCAGTGATTAATTCTACTTGATCAATTTTTATAGGATAATAATTCGGAATACCATTTCGAATATTTTTTATTGTAATACTATTATCATTTTTAAAGTTTGATGGGATTTTAAATTTGAACCAACTTATTTCTGACGCCCTATCAAATTTTCTTCTTTCGTAAACTAATTGATTGTTTAATTTTATTTTAAACCTGGGCCATTCTTTAGAAGAAAAATTTTCAGCAACCCAGTTTTTATTATCTGTTGCCTTTTTAAAAGGAGTAATTTTATTATTAGAAGCATTATTAATTGGATAAAATTTCGGGTTACCAAGTTTTAACTTCCCATGAAAATCTTTAGCTCTAATATTTAGCATGATACTGGAAGTATTCTTTGGACATTTTATTTCTTTTTTAAGGATAGTCCACTTTTCTAAATCTTCATCCTTAATATTGTATGAAATTACAGCAGTAGAATCTGTTAAGTCATATATGTCTTTCAGGTTTTTCAAAATAAAAACTTAATATGGCCTCTATTGTATTTTTCCCATTAATATTTCTTTCAATTGGTTTAATCGGAACTGAAAAAAACCATTGAGAATTATCTTTCTCAATTCTGTAGAATAAGTTTCTTTCTAATGCAGAATCTACTTCAACCAACAACGTATACTCTTCATTTTTAAAGGTATCAGTGCTATCAAGATAATCTTCTATTTGATATGAAAATTTCTGAAAATTACCTTCTCCTCGATGGTGAAAAGGTTCTGGGTATATACTATTGCCTACTACTTTTAATCGATACTTTATCGAGTCCTTTTCAATTGGGAACCTAAATTTTATAAGTAGTGAATCCCCAGACTTTAAAACAGCATTAGAAGAGTCTTTGAAAATAATCAAATGCTTTGCTAAATGATTCTTGTTGTTTATAAAACTTGAGGATTTACATCCATACAAAGCTGCAAGTACAACTAAGACATAGCTAATAAATCTATAACTCATTTTGAAATTAAAGTATAAGCGCAATTTGACCAATATCACCTAGAAACCAGTTTAATTTTCAGTCATTTAAGTAAACCTAATCATCTAATCGAACAACTCGCAATAAAAAAGTTGTTATTTCAGATACCCCCACATTTCTGGTTATATAATATACTTTTTAGACAAAAAATCAAACCTCAATAGCTTAAAGATTATGTACATTTAAAATTAAAGTTAATCCGCATATCGTATGCATCAAATTTGTCTAGAAGAAAAGCATAATATTACAGATAAATATAGATTTGTTACTTGGGAGCATGTTTTTGAACAACCCAAATTTTGCAGATGTTATTATTATAACTACTCCTGATGATTTACATTGCGCACTATGTATGAAAACCCTTAAAATGGATTATGGTATACTTCTAGAAAAACCTATTTCCCCTTCAGAGCAAGAATGTAGAGGTGTTTTAAAACTCACAAAAGAGATTGGTAAAATCATAGGAGTTTGCCATGTACAACATTATGCGTCCTATTTTCAACAATTAAAGCCATAACCATGAAAGAGAGTTTTAAATACCTTACTATAATTCTGTTACTCATAACATCATTTGTAAATGCACAAAAAAAGGAAAGTTATATAAGGTTCGATCAAACTATTGGCTTAGAACATACAGGGCTTGCCAATGGTATAAACTACGTAAAGCAATACAAGACAAAAAAAGGACAGCACGTCTTTTTAGATACGCCTGATTTCACAAATGGTTCTATTATATATGACGGCCAACCTTATTACAACATCCCTATAAAATATAATGTGCTTGACGATGAAGTCCTTATTCATTTAAAAGGAAAGTATACCGAAAATGAGTTTCAACTAATAAAGGAAAAAGTAAAACAGTTTACCATCAACAATAGGAAATTCATCAATGTAGATACCCTAGCCGATGAAAACGAAATAACAACTGGTTTCTATGAAGTTTTAATAGAAAACCCAGTATTCCAACTTCTAGAAAAACATACCAAAAAGCAACGGGAAATCAAGGAAAACAATAAGTACATCTCTGAATTTATTGATGGAACAAAGCATGCCACGCTATATAAGGGTATCTACCACTCGCTTAAAACAGAAAAAGACCTTATAAAACTATTTCCAGAGCTAAAAAAAGACATCAAATCGTACGCAATTACTTTTAAATCCATCCGTAAGATAAACAAGGGCAACTACTTTAAAAAGATATTGGAACAAGTATATCCAAAAATTGCTAGTCTCTAATGGATGATTAGTTATAAAAGTCAATACCAAGCATTATATATAATGGAGACACCAAAAGCATCTATTTCTTTTAAAATGAACATAAAAATCAACACACTTACCATTCTAATCGTTTTTACTGGCTATTTGGCAACGGCACAAAAAGGCGTGAAAACTATTAGCTTGTCCTTTGAAAACCAAACCCAAGAAAACGTTTTACATGAGATTGAAAAGCTGACTGATTACCGTTTTTACTATCACGAAGCGTGGTTAGGCCAAGAGTTGATTTCAGGTTCCTACAATAAGGTTCCAGTTTCTGAAATATTAGAAGTTATCTTCAAAAATTCGGTCATTAATTTTCATATTCTAAAGGGAAATAAAATTGTGCTACTCCAAAACACTTTGGTCTATAACGAACTCCCCGAATCCTTTTTCGGAAAACCCAAAGAAGAAACCAATGTAGCCCCTGTTTTTACACAGACCACTGTTGCATCAGATACCAGAAAACAGCAAAGAACGGAAACCATCAGGATAGGGAAAGCCAATAAAAATAATACCTCTAAACGTTTTACCCTTTCAGGGGTTATAAAAGATAGCGAAACTGGAGAGGCATTACCCAATATCGCTTTAGTGGTCAACAATGGCAAAAAAGGTACCTATACCGATAACAATGGGTTTTACAAAATAGATTTGAACGCAGGATTCAATACCATTGAAATACGGTCTTTAGAAGTCCGAAACGTAACCAAAAACATCATTATCTATAACAATGGCGCCTTGGATTTTAATCTTGACAATGCCATAGAGTCTCTTGATGAAGTTGTTGTTAGCGCCGATGCAAAAAAGAATATCAACGAGACACTTTCGGGCAAAGAACAGATTGATGTTGAGGAGTCTAAAAACATTCCTTTGGTCTTGGGTGAAAGGGATGTACTAAAAGTAGCAACCAGTTTACCAGGTATATCCACAGCTGGAGAAGGGTCGTCAGGATTTAATGTAAGGGGTGGTAAGACCGACCAAAACTTGATACTCTTTGACAATGCCGTACTGTACAATCCCCAACATTTCTTTGGTATCTTTTCTGCATTAAACCCCTTTACACTGGGCGATGTTGACATTTACAAAGGGAGCATTCCTGCTGAATACGGAGGTAGATTGTCCTCAGTATTCGATTTAAAGACCAAAAATGGCAATACCGAAAAATTTTCCGGGGAAGCCTCTATAGGTCCTGTAACAGGTAATATTGCTTTAGGAATCCCTGTGGTGAAAAGCAAATCGGCTCTAACTCTTGCAGGGCGTGGTGCTTATGCCAATTGGATTTTAAGAGCTTTGGACAATGAGAACCTAAAAGATAGTGAAGCCTCTTTTTACGATGTAACAGCATCGTACAACCATAAGATAAATGATAATAACCAACTCAAGATTACCGCTTATGATAGTAGAGATGATTTCAGTATTACATCAGATTCGCTCTATGTTTATGAAAACAAACTACTAGCCCTTAATTGGAATCACCGAATTAACGACAAAAATAATTTGAGGGCCACATTGGCACACAGCCAATACAATTTTAACATTGATTTTGAAGGGGATGGTAATGGTAATTTTGAGTTGGGCTATACCATAAAGGAAACAGAGCTAAACTTAAAATTCGATTGCTATGTGAACCAAAAATGGTCATTCGATTATGGGCTCTCTACCAAATTGTATAACATAAACCCCGGTAATTTAAGACCAAAAGGAGAAGTTTCTACCGTGCAACCACTTGATATTCCTAGCGAAAAAGCTTTAGAATCGGCACTATTTATATCCTCATCCTTTAAGCCAAATAAACAATTGTCCTTAGACTTTGGAGCCAGATTCTCTATATTTAATGCTTTAGGGCCAAGTACCCAATTTGTGTATGAAGCCAGAGTACCAAGGCGTGCGGAAACCATTACCGAAACCTTGGAATTTAAGAACAACGAGACTATTAAAACTTTTGCCAACCCAGAGTTTAGGATGGCCGTGCGCTACCTGTTTACTGAAGATTTTTCTATAAAAGCAGGGTTTAATAGTGCTTATCAATACATACATCGCTTGTCTAATAACACCACAGCATCTCCTATTGATACCTGGAAACTGTCCGATTTAAACATAGCGCCCCAGCAATCCAACCAATATGCTTTAGGACTGTTTAAAAACTTTAAGGATAATGTCTATGAACTGAGTGTAGAAGGATTTTACAAAACCTCGGAGAACATTCTTGACTTTAAAACCGGGGCACAACTCTTGCTCAACCAAAACATAGAACGGGAAATATTACAAGGTGATGGGAAGGCCTATGGTATAGAATTTTTATTTAAAAAAAATAAAGGAAAGCTTAATGGTTGGTTGGGCTACACCTATTCACGGTCGTTCCTAAAATTAGATAGTGAACTAAACGATGAACAAATAAATAACGGAGACTTTTTCCCCTCTAACTTTGATAAGCCCCATGATATCAGTCTGGTGGCCAACTACAAAATCACTAAACGTTTTAGCCTGTCTACCAACTTTGTATACCAAACAGGAAGGCCTGTGACCTTTCCTGTAGGCAATTTTACGTTCGATGGTTCCAACTTTGTGGTCTTTAGTGAACGTAACCAATTTAGGATACCTGATTTTTATCGAATGGACTTTGGCTTGAACATAGAGGGCAACCATAAAAAGAAAAAGCTGGCACATAGTTTTTTAACCATTTCGGTTTATAATCTTTTGGGCAGAAATAATCCGTTCTCTGTATTTTTTGTAACAGAAAACGGAGAAATAAGGGCAAAACAGAGTTCCATTTTTTCGGTACCAGTTCCGTCCATTACCTATAATATAAAATTTTAATATGATTAAATCACATACAAACCCCATAATATCCCTAAAATATCAGTTTTATCTGGTATCTCTGTTTGTTATTACTATAATAAATGGCTGTGTAGAACCTTTTGAAGCCGGCACACAGAGCTTTTCTGATATCTTGGTTGTTGAAGCTGGCATTACCAGTGAATTAAAGCAGCACCAAATTGTCTTGACCCGAACCTTTAGGTTGGAAGAAGATATGGCCAAGGCAGAATCTGGGGCTACTATATGCATTGCCGCTGAAGGGCAGCAGATTAATTTTCAGGAAACATCACAGGGCGTTTACTTATCCGAGGTTCCCTTTCAGCCACAGGCCAACACAACGTACGTACTGAACATAAACACTGCGGACGGAACCAGTTATGTTTCCCAAGAAGCTACCCTTAGTGCGCCTTCAGAGCTGGAACTGAATGTAGAGCGCACGCTTAACGATAATGGAGAGGATGGGTTGGCCATCACCGCCAACAGCAATACGCCTGGTGAAGATAATGTATCCTACCGTTATGATTTTGAGGAAACTTACGAGATAAGATCCCGAAGGCCATCGAACCAGGAGGTGATTATTATCTCGGAAACCCCGCCTTTAACCGAATTGGTGGACAAGCAAGAGCAAGACCGTATCTGCTGGAACTCAAATATATCCAACAGTATTATGACCGTGGATTCCGATAATTTGGACGGTAGTATAGTTGAGCATTTCCCTATACGGTTCATCAATAAGGAAAACCCCATTTTGAGACACCGCTATAGTATCTTGGTAAGCCAAAGAGTGCAGTCTACCGCTACTAGGGAATTTTACCAAAGGCTTCAAGATATTTCAAGTTCCGAAAGCCTGTTCTCCGAGGTACAGCCTGGTTTTATCGGGGGCAATATACTGGCCAACAACCCAAACAAAAAAGTCTTGGGGCTGTTCGAGATATCCAATGTCGTTTCAAAACGGGTTTTTGTAAGTTTTCTAGACTTTTTTGAGACTAGCGATATACCAATATTAAATCCGAGGGATTGCTTTCCAGAGTTAGAAATTGTTGAATTTAAACACCAACAAATTATTGACATTCTTAAAGAAGGAGAACTAAGGTATTACATTAGAGAAATATGCACTCTTTGCCCACCTGTGTTAGGCGTGGTTTACAATTATACATTTGTTCCCGTAGAGTGTAGCGATTGTACCTTACAGGGGAGCAATATAAAACCAGATTTTTGGGTAGACTAACAATGAACATATGAAAAAAACATACCACAACATACTATTTATTTTATTGCTATTGAGCACATATTTATCATTTGGACAAACTTTTCAAAACAATACAAAAGAAGGCACTAATTTTAAAGAGTCTATTTTTGTACATCAAAACACAACGCTCTTATTCGCTGGAGAATACCTATACTACACATTGTATTGTATTAACTTAAATGAAAAACAACCAAGTGAGTTAAGTAAAATAGCCTACGTAGAACTGGTAGGTGAAGATTTAAATACCATTTTTAAACATAAAATTAGATTAGACAAGGGGCTCGGTCAAGGCGATTATTTTATTCCTACCTCTGTACCATCAGGGAATTATAAATTACTGGCCTATACCCGATGGATGCAAGATCAAGATATCGATGTTTTCTCCCAGAGTGATATTACCATTATCAACCCATACCAAGGCAACCAAAAAAGAATATTGAATGGTAATACCCATGATACTATAATATCTACTTCTACTAGTTTACCATGCTTAAATACAAAACGTCTTAAAAGCAACGTACCAGATAATATCCTTGTTATTAATACAAAAAAGGATACGTATACCCAACGTGAACAGGTAACATTAAACCTCCAAAACCAAAAAGGAACTTCCATTGTGGGGAACTACTCGCTTTCAGTACGAAAAAAAGATGCCTTAAAGTATGCTTTACTTCCTTCTGCTACGTCAATTAAAAATACGAGTGGGAGAATTCATTTAGAAAACAGTAATCTACTGCTCTCAGAGCTTCGTGGCGAACTACTGTATGGAAAGATTACGGCCAAAAACTCCTTGGTTCCTGTAACTAACAAAAAAGTGGCTATCTCAATTCCAGGAGAACAATTTGCACTTAAAATTGCAACTACGGATGCCCTTGGAAATTTTGTTTTTGCCTTGGATAATGCTTATGACGGCAATGACGCCTATGTACAAGTCATTGAAAATCCAGATGCTTATAGGGTACAATTGAAGAAAACACCACCTATAAACTACGACAATTTAGTTTTTGATAAATTCAGGATAACACCAGATATGAAAGATGCCATTTTGGAGCGCAGTGTCTTTAACCAAATAAACAATGGGTATTTTAGTGTACGGCCAGATACATTGGTTAGCCCAACCTATACCTACCCTTTTTCAAACAAAGACAAACAGACATATCATTTAGATGATTACACCCGTTTCCCAACAATTAAAGAAACTTTTGTAGAGTTAATTGAAAAAGTTTCAGTGGTAAAAAATAAAAACGATACCTATGAGTTTAAGGTCATCCCTGAAAATGCATCCTTGCTAAGTGAAGGGTTTCCAGCGTTATTAATAGTTGACGGAATGATGGTTTTGCACCATAATGATTTTGTGGACTTCAACGCCAAAAAAATCAAAACCATACATGTAATAAGACGTGCTTATTTTTATGGTCCGCAGGTTTTTAATGGTATTGTTCAAATTGAGACTATTGATGGTAATTATCACGAATCTATAAACAATTCATATGTATACAAACTACCATTGCTTAAACCTTTGGATGAAAAACATTATTTTCAACAGACATATAAAAGTCCTTTAAAAGCTAGTGAAGCTCGCGAACCCGATTTTAGATACCAACTGCTTTGGCAGCCTAAATTAAAAATTGAGAACGAGAAATACACCATAAACTTTTTTACATCCGATATTACAGGCTGTTTTGAAATCGTTTTGGAAGGGTTTACAAATGATGGAAAACCGGTTTCCGTAAAAAAAGTAATAATCGTGAGGTAAAAACAAAGCAACATTTAATTTCTATTAATAATGAATCAATTAAAATTTTTATTGCTCCTATTCTTATTATTCGGTTGCGCTATTCAAAAGAATAATGAGACTACATTAGAGAGGTCTAATAAACCAAAAAATGTGATCCTTTTAATTGGTGATGGCATGGGACTGTCACAAATTTCCAGTAGTTTTTACTTTGGAACATCAACTCCTAATTTTAAAAGATTTAAACATGTTGGATTAATAAAAACATCCTCTAAAAGCCACTTAATAACGGATTCGGCCGCTGGTGCAACTGCTTTTTCCGCAGGAGTAAAAACTTATAATGGTGCGATTGGGGTAAATAGTGACACCCTCGCTACAAAACTAATTCCAGAATTTGTTTCTGACTCTGGGATATCTATCGGCGTTATATGTACTTCGTCTATCACCCATGCTACACCTGCATCTTTCTATGCCCATGTAAAGTCAAGGGGCATGCAAGAAGAAATTGCTACTCAATTACCTTATTCTTCTGTAGACTTTTTTGCTGGTGGTGGCAAAGATTTTTTCTTTAAAAGAAAAGATGGTGTTAATTATGGTGCTATTTTAAAGAAACAGGGGTTTGTATTGGATACTGTAGCTCTAAAGAAACCTTCTAGCTTTAATTTACAGCATAAATTTGGATTTTTACTTGCCAATAATGCAATGCCTAAAATGAGCGAAGGTAGAGGAACTTTCTTGTCTAATGCTACGCAACTGGGATTAGACTATTTGTCCCAAAATGAAAAGGGGTTTTTCTACATGGTGGAAGGCTCTCAAATTGATTGGGGCGGCCACAATAATGATTCTAACTATATCATTCAAGAAGTGCTTGATTTTGATGCAGCAATTGGCAAAGCCTTAGATTTTGCTGAAAAGGATGGGAACACACTGGTTATTGTAACCGCAGACCACGAAACAGGTGGTTATACCTTAGCTTCAACTAATGGAAATTACAATAAAATAGAAGGTTCTTTTTCTACTAATGGACATTCAGCGACTTTAATTCCTGTTTTAGCGTACGGACCAGGAGCTGATAGCTTTTCTGGTATTTACGAAAATAATGACATCTTTCATAAAATCATGAAAGTGACAAATTGGTAGGAATTAATTCTCGTAATTCCTAAGACCTTTCTCTTTAAGGTAGTTAATTAATTTATCGGGTCTATCCGTTTGTATTATCGTAGCTCCCTTTTCTATTAAAAAGCCCCAATTGGCATCAGGATTTTTCAAAGCTCTATCGTCCCAGTGATTATCAGATAAGTATCCGTAAATACTGTTTATCCAAACATGATCATTATTCGTTCTGACCATTTTCATTAAGTCGTAACATTCTGTGCAATTTTTGGTTAATATGAGCTCATATATTTTGGGATTGGCTTTTGAGCTTTCAAAGGCTTTAATTTTTTCTTTATAACCCTCTACGTGCTCTGATATCACAGGATTGTATATCACCTCATCTGGATTTTCTAATAAGGGATAGCTTAAATCCGACACGTTAGCTGAACCCGGAAATAGGGCTTGTGTTAGGGTGCCTGTTTCTCTCAGCAAAGGCACAATTTCATCAATATATTTATAAGCCTTGTCCAAATCAATTAACACCTTGCCTTTAATCAAAACTAAGGCCTCTTTCAAAGTAGGAATAGATTCTTCGCTATATCCTCCATGCCCGTGTCTTAACTTAACATCGCTAAGCTCTTTAAACGTTTTTTCGGAAACTTTTCCTGTAGTATTTGTAGTTCTATCTAAGGTTGTATCATGCATTAAAATAAAGACACTATCCTTAGTACGCTGCACATCAATTTCTACAATATCTGCACCCATATCGATAGCACTTTCTATAGCTTTTATAGAATTTTCTGGATAATTTCGCCAATCTCCTCTATGAGCAGCCACCATGACATAAGAATTATTGGGATTATTCAATAACTCTTTGCGATCTTCGAGCGTGAGGTGTTTAACTTTAGAAGTTTCAGATTTTTTACAGGCGAAAAGGGAAACCAGACTGCAAATTAAAATTATCTTTTTCATATGCTATTTCGTTTCCACCTTAAATCCACCAAATATTTTTGACAATTCTTCAATATCCTTAATTGTTAATGGAGTTAATGAATCATTCCAATTCTTTAGACTTTTAAAGCCATAACTGTTCTTTACTTCTTCATATAACAACTCACTTGGCGAATCAAACTCGTCCGATAAGTCCCAAACTTCATCCACTTCATAATTGTTTTCAATAAAATTAGTATATTCTTTTTTGGTGAGTTCTTTCTTTAAATTATTTGCTGACCATTTGTCTCCGAAATTGCGGGTTGAATTTAACCACAATTTTAGTGCTTTAGCATTTGTTTTGGGATAAAAATGTTCAATCGCTTTGAATAAATCGTTCTCAAAATTATAAACTGTATATTTCGCACCAACCAGTTGCCAATACAATAATGGCACAAATCCTTTTTTAAGCTCAATTGTTGGATGCGCTATTAAGTACGGGTTGAAAATTACGCCTTCTACACTATTAAATTTCCCTTTATTTTTTTGCATTAATGCGAGAGTACTATATCCTCCTAAGGCATACAACCTGCCTAAATCTTCAGCCGTTATTGTTGTAACTGTAATCGACTGATCAATGCTTTTAGCATTATTTCTAAAATTATTCAGTTGTTTTTGGTTAATGCCGCTTTCCCAGTCGGCTATTCTTATAAAACTATCTTGTTGCCTAAAGTCATTTAAATCAACAATCTTTTCATTTAAGGTTTTTACATCATCTGGCGAGGTTCCGGGATACATGATGTAAATACTTCTATTGGAATATTCACCTTTTATTGTATCGTTGTATAATAACTGTTTTGCTTTGGTTTCACCTCCACTAGTTCCTGTAGCACCCAGTACAACTACATTTTTTACTTTATGCTGTTTAATGAAATTTTTATATACTTCGGGTAATTCGAGTAACTTTATCCATGACACCGCGTAAGGAACAGATGGATCATGGCTTAGCGTTGCATAAGATGCAATACCATTGTCATTTGCAGTTTTTAAAATGGTTTGAATTTCTTTAACTGTATTAACGCTGACCAAATAGTGCATAGGTAGCACTGGAGCTTTTAAAGCATTCGATATATAAGGGATAGAAGGAAAACCTGTAGATATTAAAACGGTTTCTATTTCAGAACCATCTCCAAATGTTTCGTTATAAAAATCTACTGTTTTATTGACTGAATTTTCTAAATAATTAGGTGTTGCCAAAACATGATTTGGGCCCGAGCCAGGTGCGTTTACTTTCCAAGAATGTGAGATTCCAGATGTTAGATTTTCGGCCGATTTTTCCACAATATATTCAGCACTCATACCACCATCCAGCTTGAAAACAGAAACATCGTTAATCTTTTCAGTTTCAATATCAAAAACCGTAAGCTCATCTTCACCTATTATTCTAAAAAAGGTTTGGTAGGTTTCATCTGGCTTATAACCTTTTTCTTTTTTAGTGATATAAACACCGTAAGCTCCTTTATTAAAATGTCGCGGTAAGTCTATTTCAAGGCTCTTCGAAAATTTACTTTTGTTACCCCAATCATTGCTTAATTCTTTAGATAAGGAACTTGATCCATCTGAAATATTCACTATTCTTAGGCTTAACGATTCTATCTTTGCTTTCTTGTCTAAATTTTTAGCGATTACTTGAGCGTTTAAGGTTTCTCTGGCATTATATGCTCCTTTACTAAAAATTACATCTATTTTTAGCGGGAGTTTTCCTTGTCTTTCACTATCTCCTAACTTTTGGTTCTTACATCCTAAACCTAGAAATATCAAAGCAAACAGTAATGTTATAGACTTCATTATTCTCATCTTCAAATGTTGTTTTAGTTATTTGGTATCTACTTTAATTTCTGGAAACCTTATAGAAATATCTTCTAAATCAATTAAATCTAAATACTGCAAACTTTCGTTCCAGCTTTTAAATGCTGATGGTGTAGTAGTTTTTAGTAAATCATCTGCTCTTACTTCTGTTAAGCTATTTACACCATTACTCAGATTCCAAACTTGTCCTTCCTGATAGTTACTTGATCTAACGGTTAGTCCTTTTGATTTTAACAAAGCATCCATAGAAGCATCGTTTGTCCAAAATGTTAAATCTTCAAATACAATATCTGGAAAATATGCGTTAATTGCATATTTTATTCTGGTACTCAGCCAATTGTCATATTGAAATTCAGCTGAGAATGCTGCAAAATATAAAAACGGTATATATCTAATATAGTTTTCATAACCAGGATTTCCTAATAAATATTGATTTGTAGAAATACCCCTTATAGCTGGCCCACCAACTTCAAAAATAGATTCATTCTTTTTTGCTAATGCCAAGGCTGTATAGGTACCTAAATTCCATAAATGTACACCATCATTTGCAGTAACTGTAGTTACCGTAACTCCCGTTTCTGATTTAAGTACATTACCAAAATTATCTATTTGCTCTGAAATTATGCCTGCTTCCCAATCTGCCACCTTAGTAACAGGTGATAATCTGGTTGTATTGTAATCACTTAATATTTGCTTTAAGTAACCATCTGATGCATCTCCCGAAAAACGCATTAAATATAAGGAACCAGCATCATATTTACCTCTTGTATCCGTTACTTTTTGTGCTAGGGTTTCCCCGTCATTTGTTCCGGTATGACCTAATAGAATAACATTTTTTACCTGATGGTCATTGATAAACTTTTTATATTGCTCTGGCAGTTCCAGTAATTTTATCCAACCTACACTTTGGGTATTGGTAATCGAAAAATCATGCCCAATGGTTCCGTAGACAGAATATCCCGTATTGTTGGCATATTCTAAAATAGTTTGCGCCTCCTTAATGGTACCCGATGCCACTAAATAATGTAATGGCAGTACCACAGCTTTCATATTTTTTGCTAAATACTGTACACCTGGTATTCCAGTTGAAATAATAACGGTTTCGATGTGCGTTACATTCCCTAAATTTTCATTATAAAAATCAATGGTTTTATTAAGTGATCGCTCTACAAAATCTGGAGTAGAAGCTATAATTTCTATGGGGTTTGTCCATGAATGGGAAATACCCGAAACAAAAGATGCTGCCGATTTTTGTATAGCATATTCTGCGCTTAACCCTCCTTTTAGTTTAAATATTGGTAGACTTTGATAATCTTCTTTATCAATTTTATAGGTTAGTAATGTTTCTGAATCGGAAACCCTAAAAAAGGTTTTATAAAACTCTTTTGCTGTACCATCTAAAAACTTTACGTTAATATAAACGCCATACGACTTCTTTTCTAAATCACTTGGTATCGTATAAATAGATTGTGAATTAATTTGGGACTCACTTCCAATACCGATTTCAAAGTTTTCAGATAATACCTCTGAAGTATTAATTAAAGTGCCACTTTCAAAATCTTTTACTTTAGCCTTAACCTCAACGATATTTATTTTAGTTGTTGAGGTGTTTTTTATCTTAAAAGCTTCTAATACTACTTGTTGCCCTATATCGTAATTGCCATTTACGGTTTGAACAAATCCAAGTTCTAGATTGGTTTCTAAAATTTCTTCATCGGGTACAGAAGGACTCAGAGCATTATCTTTAGAGCAAGATGAGTATACAAAGCCTATAATAAAAATAGTTACCATTCTTAAAATTATTCTTTTCATATCTATGTTTTTTAGTTTAGAATTACTGATTCGCCTTGTTCTAAATCAATTATTATGGTTTCTCTTTTCTTGTTATATGGTTTTGTACTTTTAAAAGACTTATTTTTAAAAGGATCAGTTAACTTTAATGTTCCTCCCTTTATTGCTTTAATTTTGATTTCAATAACTTCGCCTTTTTCCATTTTGGCTGAAACTAAAAAAGCGCCCTCAGTTCTTAATTTTTGAAAACTTACATTTTTCCAGTCTTTTGGTATGGCAGGAAATAAGTTAATAGTACCTGTATGGCTCTGAATAAGCATTTCCTGCAATGCTGAAGCAAATGCAAAATTACCTTCTAGTGTAAAGGGGCGATAAGTAAAATTTGAAAAACCTTTTTCTGATTGGTCTCCATTTAAGTGAAAACTATTAGGCGAGCAGAATGCGGTAGCAAAAGTCTTTAACGTTTGGGCTGCTCCCTCACCGTCAAAAGCTCTGGCTTTTAAGCCAGCTAACCAACTAAAGGAATAACCTACCCACCAATCACTTCCTTGAACATCTATATTTTTAATGGTATTTTCAATAATTTTTTGATCTTTTTCACCCTTTGAAATATCCAGAATACCTAAAGGATGATACCCAATTTGATGAGAAAAATGACGGTGCGACTGGTTATAAGGATGATTAGGGGCAAACGTTAAACCGTTTTCTTTATCTGTATCAAAATCAGGCCATTCGTTTAAGACTCTTTGCCATTTTTTTGATTCTTCTAATAAATCTAATTCCAAAGCCAACTCAGAGGCTTTTTCATAAGTAAATCGAATAAGACCTAAATCAAAATTGGTAGTTTCACCGAACCAGGCATTTCTGGAATTGTTATAAATTTCAGGACTCGAACTAATTGGTAATTTTCTATTCCCGTTTTCGTCTTTTATGGAAATCTCACCTAAGAATATTGCAACATCTTTTATCCATGGATAGGCTTTTTCTCTTAAAAACTGTTTATCCATGGTATAACGCCAATGTAAATAAAAATGGTGCCCTAACCACGCACTAACCGTTGGTCCGCAAGAATATTGTACCCATCCACCCATAGGCTCCCCAGTAAGTGTGGTAACTCCAGGCACATTTAATCCTTTTGTCTGATAAAACTTTTGCGTGTATTTATAGAACTCTTTTCTATTATTCCACAACCAATCTATAAAACCCTCTTCTAACTCTAAATGATTGGCACTATAAGCAGGCCAGTAGCTTAATTGTGTATTTAAATCGTGATGAAAATCGCCTTTCCATGGTGGTATCAATCCGTTGTCTGCTGTCCATATCGCTTGGAGCGAAATAGGGGGAGCTTCTCTTCTTGCCGAAGCTCCAAACTTGTATTGTTCCAAATACCATTGCTTTTCCAACAAGGTATCGGGTATGGAAATGGATGAGGCTTGCCAATAATTTTTCCACCACCTTGAATGTTCTCTAAACCTTTCATCAAAGCTAACGGTTTTTGCTAATTTACGTACAAAGTCTTTTGCGTATACTTGCCTTTCCATATTGGAATAATGTGCGCTTATTGACCAGTTGCCTTCAACTGCATTTGTTTTGTTTTCTTTTAAACTGGTACTAATCTGATATTCAAAATTTCCCCACCCTTCTTGTGTATAGGTAATTTGGTTTTCTTGTTCTTCTAAATTTCCTTCTGGATAACCTAATGATTTTAAATCTTGCGTTATTACTACACTTTCGTTATCGTCTTTGGATGATTTCTTAGTATAAGCTGGCGCTATTAGTTTTGGCTTGAAAGTATAGTCTGCCATATTTTCAAAACGGTACCATCCTTCTGGTTTTTCGGCATGTATAAAAACTGAGAGTTTTACCCCGTTTTGCCATTGTATTTCGCAAAGGGCATTTTTTAATAATAATGTTACAGAGCTGATTTCTCCTAACAGACTAATGTCAAACTCGAAAGCACCAGCAGGTATTTTTGTTGGTGCCGATAACTGATCGTAAGGGTTGTCAAATCTTTCTTGTACTGCTTTATAATTATCATTCTGCCATTGGTTATAAATCCAATCATATGTGAATTCATCTGCATTTAAAAATCCTGTTGGACGTAAATCCCATAGGTCTGATCTATCTAAAGAAAAACGTAGTTTACCTTCTTTTTGCCATATCAAAGCGCCTAAAATCCCATTACCTAATGGGATGGCTTCATCCCAACGTGATGGCAAATCTTTAAATTGTAATTGATATTCGGGTAGTTTTACACGTGTTTCATATTTTACACAGCCTAAACAAATCAAAAATAATAATACGTTAAAAAGTCTATTTATTTTAAGTTTCATTCAGTAGTCATTCTAAATCTTGCCAATCGTTCTTCTAATAAATCCTTTCTATAACCTGTCCACTTATCTATTATTTTTCCATTAGGATCTATTAAGAAAAAACTTGGGACTGAGTAAACACCATATTTAACAGGAGTTTCTCCATTGAACCCTTTACCATCCCATAGATTTAACCATGTTAGGGTATCCTTTTTTACAGTTTTTAACCAGGTTTCTTTTTTAGCATCTAGCGAAAAACTTACTATTTGTAAAGAATCACTATAATTTTGATGGATTCTTTTTAATTCTGGTATCGATTGGATACATGGCCCACAATAAGTAGAGGTGAAGTCAAGTAGGGTATATTTACCTTTAACAACTTCTGAAAATTTGAACTCTTCCCCTGTAGGGCTAAAGGCTTTAAAGTCATGGGCGATGTCTCCTATTTCAGTAATTTTATTATTCAAAAAAACCTCAATTGACTTTGCATATTTACTGTGTCTGAATTTTTTATTTAAACAGCTAAATAGTTTAATTACGGTATCTTTTGGTAACGTATTTTTCATAAAACCTAAATGAACTAGCGCAGCATGAGAGTTTATATTTTTGGTTATAAAGTTTAATAAAAGAGTATTTCTTGTAGAGTCTATTGCCTGCATTTGGGCTATGGATTTTTGTACATACTCATTATTGGTATCTGGTGTGCCCAACTTAAAAAGTTCTCTAACTAAACTATCCCGCTCTTTATCTAAATTAACAATCAATTTATCAGAAGCTTGCCATACATCATGTGTTTTTGAGCCTAGAACCTGAGCATTCCATCTAAAATCTTTTGCATCTCCTTTAACAATTACTTCTTCATTTTCAATAAGCAGAACAGTACGTAAAAACTCATCATTAACAGTTGCATAAATGGCGAGCATTTCAGGAGTGTCCCCTAACTTTCCCTTTAAAATAAATTTATTGTTATTTACAATAGTACTGTCAAGAATTTGATCGGTTTGAATAACCTGAATATAAATTTCGGTTCCATCTGGAAATCCTGTTACATTACCCTTTATTATAAAATCCTCATTTTTATTGCAGGCAGCGAATAAAATAATAACTATGACAACTCTAATAATTTTCATGATCTAGTAGGTTCTATATTATTGTTTATTTATTCTATGATATTTTTTTATCAGTTTTTTAGATATATCTATCGTATTTCCCTGTGGTATTGAAGTATAGTTTTCATAACCTTGCGTCCATTCCCATTCAAATTGGGTTACTTTATTATAAAAAGCCTTTTCATCAAACGTTTTGTTATTTTCAATAGCTCGAATAACGTCATTGATGAACATTTCCCAACGTTTTTTATAAAACCCTTTGGTTAATCCTGCCCATGAACGATTGGCATAATCGTTTAAACTTTGTGCAGCCGTACCCCAGGTGGTAATGATATTTCGGGCATTGTGTTCGTAGTATTTCTTTTCTTCTTCGTTCATTCCAAAGGCTTTGGCATCTTCAAGCCATTTCCCCACTAAAAAAGAAGATTGTGTTGCCAGAAGTTTATCTAAATCGTCGAACAATTCCAGCATTTTTTGGCCACTGGTTTTTAGTTCATTTAAATCTTTTGCTTTATAGCTCTTTGTAAAGTTATCTCTCAATTTTAAAAAATGGTTGCCTAATACCTGACGTCCAATATTTGCCACGTCATATTGATAACTTGCTCTATGGCTTGGTTCTTCTAATAACAACTGCCAAGCTTTAAACAAATCGGCATTTTCATAGTCTATTGTTGGGTCTGTAGTCCAGTTCCCACTACCTATTAATGTTGGTCTGGCATTGGTTAATGTTGCCTGTCCTAATCTTGCAGGATCTTTATATACTTTCTGATGTAATATCTCCCAAGCTTTTCTAGTATTCTCGTCTTTAGAACCATGACGTATATCTGCCCAATTTTGAATCCATTTCTGTGTATCTGTCCTTCCATTTGCCCATACTTTTTCAAACACATATTCGTACATCACCAGATTTACATCAAGCGCTTCTAAAGTAGAACCTACACCCCACATGTTTTTATTTTTTATCAAAGCATTTTCAATACGTTCTTCGACCGTATTAATATTACCAGCCATCATCGTATTCCCTCCAAAGTTTCCTAAATAACACCATATAAAGGGTTGTTCGAAAAACGAATCGGTCATTTGCCATACTTCTTTATTTTCGCAATAATAATCTAACAGCATCATTTTATCTTGTGGTACGGCTTTTACCATGGCTTCTATACGTTCATTCGTCCAATGTTCCCTCTCAAAATAGAATATCCATGACATTTGCAACCATGTGGCTTGAGGATCAATATCTTTTATAGAGCTATAAATGGTATTGGATACTGTTGCCAAATATTCAGGTTCCCAACTCGGCGGATGCACTTCATTAAATGGATCAGCACCATATATATGATCTGTTCCATATAATTCGGTTTGCTTAGTTAAGAATTTATGCTGCACTTCCTCGAACACTGAATCTAGTGGATCTAAAAAGAAAGCACGATACTCATCTTTAAAACCTCCCCAAGAACTCAGACGACTAATTTTAGCTTCTGGGTATACTGTTTTTAAGGCTTCTGGGACATGACCCGCAAATGCAGGAAGTACTGGCGTCATCCCTAATTCTCGCTCACGTTCAACAATTTTTTTCTGCAATTCTTTTTGATGTGTTAACCATGACTTCGGTAAAGCCCCCCCCCATTTATCTAAATTAGACATGCGATGCCAAGGCAAGTGGGCAGGCCCGGTAAAATAACCTCTTATTTGTTCATCGGACAGACCATATTCTTTCCAGACTTCATACCAAATAGCTTCTTGCCCTGTGATAGCCAGTGGCATGTTGATTCCATTAAGAGCCATCCAATCAATGAATCGCTCCCAATCTTTCCATTGCCACCATGGCATAGTATAACCGAAGGTACAATAGTTTAAGAAAAAACGATTTTCAACTCTGGCAGATTTGGTTACTTTTTCAGGAATAGCCGGTAGTGTTTCTGGTAACTCCACTGGGTCATTTGCATACCAAGAAACATATGTCTTGCAGTAATTTTTTAAATAATGATTAAGACCAACAGCTAGTGAATTGGTATTATTGGCAGATATATGAATTTTATTGTTTTTGGCTTGAAGAGTAAATTGGTCACTTTTGTTTTCAACAATTTCAAATACGAAATATTTACTTTGACCCGGTGCAATTCTGTTTAACAACTCGTGGATTTCACTATTATCAAGATCTTGTTCTACTTCATCGTTTTTTTTATTACAACCTAAGCTTATAACTGCTAATAATACTATAATGAGGAATGGTTTATTCATTTTCTAAATAAGGTAAAAAACAAATCCTAAGAGGATTATTACCCTCTCAGGATTTTGTCAAACTAATTCAAACTAACTTATGAAATTTTATAAAAGACATCTGACTAAATTATTATGTTTTCAGTCTATAGGAGTTCAATAATCAGTCTATTGGGTTTACTTATTCACCAATATGGAAGTTAACGCTGTAACTGATAGATTTAAAAACCATATTTCCAAATTTTATGGAACTTTATACAGTTGCAGGTTATCATTGTTTTTAGCAAACAATATCGCAAGATTCCCTCCAGAAAGTTTAATCCATTCTGCATTTTTTACATCTCCACTAGCATACAAACCACTTTTGTACGCCGGAATAGGATTAAAACTTCCCTGTCCATTGCCTTCTAAGTACAAACCAAAGGAAGCGTCATTTCTGGGTGTTTCAACTTCTGAACCATATAGATTACCAGATATAATCAAATCAAGATTTCCATCTTTATTTACATCTTTAGTTAAAATATTATTTACAGAAGAAAACTGTGCTTCATTAGGCAATCTCTTGATTTTAAATTGTCCATTACCCACATTTTCTATGTAGCTGGTTGCAAAATTATTAGCTTTATAATGCAACGCATTTTCAAGACTTTCAGTTGAATATACGTCTGCCAAATCAGCTTCAGCAAATGAGTTATAATCTTCAAACTTAACTTCAATGGCAGGAATCTGTTCTGCTGAACATTGCCTTCCTCTAACAGGGTATTGCTTCCCTTTATAGTGATAACCCAAAACTATATCTGTGCTTTTGTTATTATCAAAATCATCTGCATAAATATCAAAAGGTTCTTTTTGAGATGCCTGGTATTTATAGTTCAGACCTAAGTTACCGGCAATGTAATCTGTATCTCCGTCATTGTCAAAATCTCCTTCCTTTAAACTGAACCACCAACCCGTGGTATCTTGCATCCCTAACTCTTTAGTTATATCTCTGAAAACTCCGTTATTATTTGCCAAAAAAGTTAATGGCATCCATTGGCCTACAACAATTAAATCTAAGGATTTATCATTGTTAAAATCTGTCCATATAGCATCTGTTACCATACCTATATCAATCAATTCAGGAGCTATTTCTTTTGTAACATTAGTAAACTTTATGTTTTCTCCGTTGCTATCATTTCTTAAGATGGTACTACTTGCTGGTAACGGATAATTACGCGGTGTATGCAAACCGCCAACAAATAAATCAAGATCGCCATCATTATCATAATCGGCCGAAACTACTTTTGATCCGCTTTCAAATACTTGAGGTAAAGCATTTTCATTTTTCACAAAACCGTTCTTGGTATTCATATACAGACGGTCTTGATACCCCCTGGTATTTTTATAAAATTCGTTTCCACCGCTTACTACATATAAATCTTGAAGTCCATCATTGTTAGCATCAAAAAATATAGCACTCACATCTTCTTTAATATCATCTCCTTTCCAACTTGCATGTCTTTGCATTTTTTGAAATGAGCCATCTGAAGTCTGCAGGTACAGGTCTCCAAAAAATCCGGATGCCCCGCCAATAAAGAAATCATCTAACCCATCATTGTTTATATCTGCAACTGCAAGTGCAGGACCCTCTTGTGACATTTTATGAGGTAGCAATACTTGGTAAAGATAATCATCAAAGTTATTCTCATTATGCTTATGCTGTATTCCAAAATCTTGTGTAATATTTTTAAATATCTTGTTTTGACTTAATTGTTTACTATTAAAAGAGTCAGATTTTTTCTGTGCAAGTTCATAAGATATTGTAAGCTTTGTATTTACGTTTATGTCAGTTAATTTTTGGTATTTGCCATCTGGCCATCTAATAACTAAACTATCCACTTTATCACTTTGGCCTAATCCAAAATGTAAAAATGGTGCCATAGAAGATTGAAAGCCTCTTGTTAGTATAAGTTCTTGATATTGTATTTTACTTTTATTAAACAATGTTACTTTAGCGCCAATACCGAGAGGATTTTTTTCTGAACCTTTGAGTTTAATTTGAAGGTAATTTGTTTGATCAAAATCAGAAGAAGTATTTTCATATAATGTGCTTGTTTCATCTAAATTGTTTATCACTAAATCTAAATCACCATCATTATCGAAATCTGCATAAGCAGCGCCATTCGAAAACCCTCTCTCATCTAAGCCCCATTCTCTTGAGGTGTTTTTAAAAGTTAAATCTTTATTATTTTTAAAGGCATAATTGGAAATTTTCTCAGATGGCATATCTAAAACCAAACCTAATTTGTATTCATCTCTATTTACCTTTTCTCCATATTCTTTATTAATTTTTTTAAAATAATCTTTATTATTAATATCTCGCCTAGTACCATTTGTTATGAATAAATCTTTCCAACCATCATTGTCAAAATCCGCCAACAATGATGCCCAACTCCAATCTGTCAAAGCTATCCCTGACAAATTAGCTATATTACTAAATAGTGGCTTACCATTAAAATTACCCTGATTTAATTGCAAAGCATTTTTCATATATTGATAGTGAAACCCATTGGATGTCATCATATGAAACAATAATGTATTCATACTTTGCATATTAGCTTTTGACCTTCTATTATCTTCTGGTGTCATATCTAGTTGAACCAAATCTATTAGACCATCATTATTAAAATCTGCTGCATCAGCACCCATTCCATAAAAAGATGTTTGGTTAGTTACCTCTATCAGATTTTCTGTGAAGGTTCCATCACCATTATTAAAATAAAACTCATCTCTGGGTTCAAAATCATTTGAAACATAAATGTCATAATACCCGTCGTTATTATAATCACTTACGGCTGCAGCTAAAGAAAGGCCGAACCTCTTAAGGCCAGCTTCCTCAGTTACATCAGTAAAAGTTCCATTACCTTCATTTCTATAAAGTGTATTTGATTCTTTATCGGTAACTGTTTGTTCTTTCTCGATATAAACCGATAAGGGGGATGAAAAAGGAGTTGGAGGATAGTTAATGATATATAGATCTAAATCGCCATCATTATCATAATCGAAAAAAGTTGATTGCATGCTGTTTCCTGAATCTGCAATACCATAATCTTGAGCCATTTCTTTAAATACGGGAATACCATTTTCATTAAGTCCTTCGTTGTGATAAAACAAATTTTTCGTGCTATTCCAAATACCGGATACACTTACGTAAATGTCTAATAAACCGTCTGCGTCTAAGTCTACCATACTTACACCCGTTGCCCATTCTTCACCTCCGGCAACTTTCGCAAATTGCGTGATATCATTAAATTTTAAATTTCCCTGGTTCAGGTACAATTTATTATCAACCATATTCCCGGTAAAAAAAATATCTTGTAGCCCGTCGTTATTAATATCACCTACGGCAACGCCTCCCCCCATATATAGATAAGTATAATTGAAATAATTAACCGTATCGTTCTCAGTTAAATTATTAGAAAAACGGATTCCAGATTTCTGCGCAGCAACTTTTACAAAGGTTTTTGAAGGTTTATTTTGAGAATCTTTTTTACAAGAGAATAAAAAAAACATACAGATTACAATGAATAAATTTGTAAATCTATAGTTAGAGGTGTAGAAGTAAATTAGTCGCATTTTATCACTTTTTATTTTTTAATATAATAAAAGAGCAATAAAATAGTAAAAACATCTTATTGCCCTTTTCATAGTTACTTATTTCTATTTTATTTCACTAGTATCCAGGATTTTGACCTAATGAAGGTGCTGCTTCCCTTTCACTTCGAGGTATTGGTAAAAAATACATCTTGTCTTCCCATTTTCGCAATCCATCAACAATGTTTGTACCGTATTCGTAAGTAATTAAAGGTGGATCAACAGATGTGTCTTTTATAACCCTAATACCTAAGGCTGGCTGATTTAATACTGTTGGTGCGATTTGCCAGCGTAAAATGTCATACCATCTGTGATTTTCAAACGCAAGTTCTACACGTCTTTCGTTTCGATAGCGGTCGCGTAAATCTGTACCTGATTCAGTTACTGGTGGCATTCCAACTCTCGCTCTTACAAGATTAATAGCTTCTCTAGCTGCAGCATCGTTACCCAATTCAATTTCAGCTTCTGCCAGATTTAAATACATTTCGGCTAAACGAAAGAAAATCCATGGTTTTGTATGTGCCTCAGGCCCTCTCAATTGCACCTTCTCTGGCTCTGTCTGTTTTAATACATTGTAATTTGATAGGGTGCCACCATTAACGTTCGCAGCATTTCCAGCTAGAGAAAGATCCCCGGGGTTATTGGCATCCACATGATATTCTACAACCTGGCCTTCTAAGACACTTCCATGACGAATAAATGTTAAATCTAATCGAGGATCTCTATTCGTCCAAGGGTCTTGAGGATCTACTGGACTACCATCTAAAGTTTCATACGCATCAACTAATGATTGTAGTGGTCTAAAAAATCTAGTATCAGTACCACCGGGTAAAATGTTTGGTAAATAATATCTACCAATACCATAATTCCAGCCAGCAAACACTTGCCCTGAAGGATTTTCTTGAGTGAAATTTCTCCCAAAAATCACTTCTGAAGAAACAGTTTGATTATACAGATTACCATAATCGTTGTCTAAGCTATAATCTCCTAAGTCTATTACAGCCTGAGCAGCATCTTTCGCTGCCTGCCATTTACTTTGATCATTGCCGGTGTTATGTAAAGGGCTCGCCGCATACAATAATACTCTTGCTTTTAAAGCTGCAGCCGCTCCTCTTGTAGCTCTTCCGTTAAAACTTCCTCTGGTATTTTCGGCAGGTAAATCTGGTATGGCCAAATCCATTTCGTTAACTATAAACTGAACTACTTCATCATAGGGTGTTCTGCCAATATCAAAAGATTCTTGCCCTAATTCAAATAATGTAGTTATTAAAGGCACATCACCATAAACACTTATCAAGTCAAAATATAACCAGGCACGTATAAAGCGCATTTCTGCTGTTAGCCTGCTCTTTGCCTCAGGGCTTACTGAACTGCCTTCAATACGATCAAAGAAAAAATTTAAATCTCTAATGTTTTGATAGTTAGTGGCCCAAGCAGTTTGGCCAACATCGGTAGGGTTATCTTCTGATATTTCAGCCCTGCTATAGGCTGCAAATTGCATATTCATTGCGTCATCTGATACCCCATCTTTTTGAAAAGCTCCAAATTGAAACGTAGTAAAAGCACGGTATCTTCCATTAACAAACTGCTCTAGTAAATTATCATTAGAAAAAATATCAATTTCAGAAATATCAGAAAGAGGTCTTTTGTCTAACACATCTTCGCTACACGATGATATAAAATTAAAGAAAGTTATAAGTATCAATAAACTAATGCTAGACTTCATTAGAACAGAGTTTTTTGTCTGTGTATTTGTTGTTTTCTTCATCTTAATTTATTATTTTAAAACGTAACATTTAAACCGAAATTAAATAATTTTCTATTTGGTAATCTCCATGCAAAAGGGTCAATTTGCTCAGGATCTGAAAGGCCTACATCTTTAAACTTATCAAATGTTAATAAATTAGTTCCGCTAAAGTATATCCTCAAGTTACTAAGGCCAATAGAAGATATTAATTCCTTATCAAAATTATAAGCTAACTCTACATTTTTTAGACGCAAGAATGACACATCGCGTTGCCAGAAGTTGTTTCTAAAACCGTTTGAATCTTGATCATAACCATTTCTTCTGTTAGCAGTGCCTCCAATATTAGGAAGGCTTGCATTAGGTGTATCGGGCGTGTAAGCATTTTCAAGAAAATATGCTGGTGCGCTGGTTGTTCCAGAACCATCAAATGATGCTGCAATACCCAATTCAGATTTTGCTTGTCCCTGCCAGAAAGTATTTAACTCAAAGCCTTTATAAGTAGCTCCTAAATTAATTCCATATGTAATTTGAGGAGTTGTGGTCTCTTCAATAACAATTCTATCATTGGCGTCTAAAACACCATCTCCATTAGTATCTGCATATATCAAATCGCCTATGACTGTTCCGGCAGCATTAGGAAAATTATCCAAATCCTGCTGAGTTCTATAAATACCGATAGCATTATAAGCCAAGAAGCTTCCTGTAGGACGTCCTTCTAAATTCTGATAAGGTTCTGCAGGTTCAACAGCATCTTGAAATACCAATTCATTTTTAGCATATTGTATATTACCTCCTGCATTAAAACCAACTTCCCCAAAAGTATTTCTATAATTTATGCTAGCTTCGAATCCTTTATTCTTTGTAATACCAATATTTTCAAATGGTAATCTTAATCCTGTAAAATCGGGCACACTAACATTTCTAGGTGCTAGTATATCTTCTCTTTCTTCTTTAAAAAGGTCTAATTCAAACAATAATTTGTTTTGAAATAAACCTAGCTCCAATCCGAAATTAATTAACTCTGCTGTTTCCCAGGTTACGTTTGGATTAGGGTCAGTGCCTGCTACCGATATTACAGGTTGATTTACTCCACCTAATGGGAAGGAATTGTCTGGCGAAAAACGACTTAAAAACTGAAATGCCGCTATCCTGTCATTACCAACAAGTCCCCAACTGGCTCTCAATTTCAATAAACTAATGTTCTTACTATCTTTTAAGAAATTTTCCTTAGATATTACCCATCCAACTGATGCTCCTGGGAAGAAACCAAAACGCTCATCTTTTGGGAAGTTAAAACTCCCATCATATCTAAAATGAAATTCTGCCAAGTATTTACCATCATAATCATACCCAAATCGACCAATGTATCCTTGTCTGGCAAAGTTTCCTTGGTCAGTTCCAGTAGTTTGTGTTTCTACATCCCCAGCAGATAGAACATCTGTTGTAGGTCCCAATGTTCCATCTAAACGCGATAACGAACTATAGTTATTTTGAAGTTCATTCTGCTCAAATGACAAAAACGTATCTACATTATGCAGCTCAAATGCCTTTTTATAGGCAATCTTAAAATTATAAGTATATGACGTCTGTCTGAAATACTCTTCAGTAAGTCTCATTACACCAATAGCATTCTCTGTCAAAGACCCATCAGCTTCTAAATCATAGGTAAGCATTGGTCTGTTAAAAGTTTTATGATAGTTTTGAGTATAATCTGCTGCTGCCCAAAACCCGGTACTCAAACCTGGAAGCAGCTTGGATAAATCGTAGTCTAAGCGTAATGTTCCATTAAACAACGTATTATCTTCTCTTTCATAACCTGCACTATTTAGTACGGTAATAAATGGGTTTAAAAGATCTGGACTGGCTGGTGAAAGGAAAAACCCATCTTGAGATACCTGATCTACAGGGGTTAAACTTCGTACTGACCTTAACAATTGGAACCTATCTCCTCCAGGATATTCATAATCCTCTAATCTACCAGACAAATCCACTCCCAATTTAAGATCGTCGTTTATTTGTACATCAATATTCGAACGAAGATTGTATTGAGCAACATCTGTTTTGTCATCATTATTTATTATTCCATCTTGCTGCGTAGCTCCTAATGAAATAAAATATTTAGTTTTTTCAGTACCACCATTAACAGAAATATTATAGCGTTTTTGCAATGATGTTCTATCATATACTTCGTTCCACCAATTGGTTCCATTAAAATTTCTAAAATTGTCAAGCTCTTGACTTGTAAATAATGCCCCACCTCCTTCACGAATAAGTGAAGCATTAGTTTGTCTTGCAAAGTCAAAGGCACTAGCACTTTTTACTAAACGAGATGGTGAGGACAAAGCTACATTGGTAGTTAGTGATATTGTCGGTTTTCCTGTTTTACCTCGTTTAGTGGTTACCAAAATAACGCCGTTCGCAGCTCTAGAACCATAAATAGAAGCAGAAGCATCTTTAAGTATTGATATGCTTTCTATATCTTGGGGGTCTAGTCTATCTAATCCATCCCGTCCAGGAACACCATCAATGACTATCAGCACGGCATTTGGATTTATATTGTCATCGGGATCAGAATCAAATGTACCTCTACCTCTAATCAATATATTAAGAGCTTCTCTACCAGGTTCAGCGGTATTCTGATTAATAATCAACCCCGGTAAACGTCCTGATAAAGAGGTGGCAAAATTGGCCGCTGGGCTTCTTTTTATAACATCTCCATCCACTTGAGATACAGCATTTGTTACTTCTATCTTCTTTTTAGTGCCATAACCTACTACGACCACATCATCTAAAAACGTAGTTTCTTCGGCCATTGTGGCATTAATAACGGCTTGATCATTCACGGCTATTTCTACGGTTTTATAACCTATATACGAAAATACCAGCGTGGCATTGTCATTTACATTCGAAATAGTATAGTTGCCATCAAAATCAGTAGTTGTACCATTTGTGGTACCTTTTACAAAAACGGCGACACCTGGGATAGGTTCATTTGTTTCTGTAGTTACTTTTCCAGTAATTTGCTTCTGTGCTAAAACTGTTGTAGTAAACAGCAAAAAAGCAAAAAGAAAATTCAATTTAAGATACTTTTTTTTCATGCAGATGTAATTATTTGTTAGTTATGACGGTAAAAGTAATATAGGGGCTATAACTACTAGGTATAATAATTCATCGGAATGGTTTGAATATCATTCTTTTTTGATTGTCAACATCTGGTCCAACCCCAAATCTAATCTATAAACACTTAACTTTACCGCATAACTTTTTGAAAAAATTAAATATAAAACTATGTATGTCATAATAACTTATTTAATATTTTAACTATATGCTTCGATTTAAGCACTTACTATTTATTTTCTTGCTCATTAAAACAATAGCTTTTTCTTATGCCCAAACAGCTCAGCTTTCGTTTGAAGAATTTGTTGTCGAAGATGGATTGGCCTCAGTAAACTGTATTTTAAAAGATAAAGATGGGTTCATGTGGTTTGGAGGAACCCATGGGCTATACAGATATGATGGTTATAAGTTTAAAGCCTTTACGAATGATACTTCCAACAAATATTCATTAAGTAATAACAATGTTATTTGCCTCTTTGAAGATAGTAACGGTTATTTATGGGTAGGAACTATGCTTGGCGGATTGAATAAATTTAATCCGATTGATGAGTCTTTTGAGAATCATAATAATACAGGTTCAGAGATTTACTCAACAAATTATATTACTACAATAACAGAAGATTTAGAAGGACTTATATGGGTTGGTACTTTTGGAGAAGGAGCCTATTCTTATAATACGAAGAATAATCAGATTAAAAAGTTTGAGCATAGAGATTCTAATAGTATCAGCAACAATGATGTTTTTTCTATCAAAGCTGATGAAAATTTTATTTGGATAACATCAAATTCAGGCGTATTAGATTCGTATCATAAAAAATCGAATACATACAAGCATTATAGATTTAGCGAAAATGAGTATAAAAGTACGCGTTCAGGACAACGAATGGCTTTTGATTATCTAGGTAACTTGTGGATCGCAACAGAAGAGGAAGGGATCTTTAAATTTGACATACCATCGAAAAAATTTAATCATTACGAATCTACAGAAGCAAAGCCTTCAATTAGCTCGAATACAGTAACAGACATAAAAGAAGGAAAACCTGGTGAAATCTGGGCTACTACTTATGAGGGTTTAAACCTTATAAACACAAATTCGGGCGAAATCTCAATATTTAAGAATAATGTTTACGACCAACATAGTATAACGAATAATATATCTTATTGTTTATTTATCGACAATGATTACGGTCTATGGATGGGAATGGGAGATGGAACAGTTAATAAAACCATTACTTCACCATTTGAAATATATCAACCCTCATTTTCTAAAACCAGCAGCAGCGTAAGTTTTAACGTGATTGTTTCGCTTTTTTTATCCGATAGTACTTTGTGGATCGGAACAGGTGGCGGAGGGTTGGATAAGTTGGACTTAAAAACGAATACATTCTATAACTATAAGCATAATCCAAAAAACAGTAATTCTATCCCTTCTGACATAGTAATGTCAGTGATTGAAGATAACCAAGACAGAGTCTGGACCGGAAATTTTAAAAATAGCATTATAGGTTATTTAGATAAAAAAACTAACTCATTTAATGCACCTTACTTAAACCTAAAAGAGAAACTTATTCTTTCTAATAGTTTGGTTTTTGACCTAGTAGAAGATAACAGCGACAATATTTGGATCGCAACCTATAATGAAGGCTTACACAAATACAATAAAACTTCTGGCGAACTAGTAAATTATAAATCAAATAATACTAAAGGTTTGCTTACAAATAGAATACTAAGTCTATTTCATGATAAAACTGGAAGGTTATGGATTGGCACACTAGATAAAGGCGTTCAGATCTACAATCAAAATAAAGACAACTTCGAATCTTTAAAAGAATCGGGAATTGAAATATCGTCGTTATCAAATTTTCCTATAAAAGATATCTATCAGGATAATAAAAATAATATTTGGATTGCTACTGAAGGAAATGGCGTTTATCAACTAAATTTTCAAAATAAGAAAACTAAACAACTCAGCATGTTAGAAGGCTTACCGAGCAACTCGGTTTATGGAATTATTCAGGACGATTCAAATAATTTTTGGTTTAGTACAAACAAAGGAATTGCTACGTTCAATTCAGCAACCGGAAATATAGCAACTTATAATTCTAATGATGGGCTTCCTACGAATGATTTTGAATCAGGAGCTATAGCAAAAGCAAAAGATGGTAAACTCTTTTTTGGTAGCAAAAAAGGTTTAATTGCATTTTATCCGAGTGAATTAAGTATTCGTACCGCTGATCCAAATCTTAAGTTTACAGCATTTAAAATGTTGAATCGCACTGTCAATGTCAATGAAAAAATTGAGAACTATATACCCTTAGATTCATCCGTTTTGGTTAAAAAAAGAGTAAAACTACCTTATTATTTGAATAATTTTAGCATCGATTTTGCTGCACCTGGTTATCCATCTCCTTACAATATAAAATATGAATATAAGTTGGAAGGCCTAGATGACGAGTGGCTTACAACATTTTCAGAACGACCATTTGCAAATTATTCAAATATACCTCCAGGAGATTATTTACTTCGAGTAAAAGCTATCGATGAAAACAATAGTGAAACAAAGAATTTTTACGAAAGAAGCATTCGTTTACAAATTGCGCAAGTATGGTGGAGAACGGATTTAGCGTATTTCATTTACTTTTTACTTTTAGGATCGCTTTTTTATTACATATATAAAAATATGCGAGCTAGGGTTAAACTTAAAAACGAATTGATTATTGAGAAATACAGGCATGAAAAAGATGAAGAGTTACATAAATCTAAAATAAACTTTTTTACCAATATTTCTCATGAATTAAGAACGTCATTAACCTTGATTTTAACTCCTCTTGCGGAATTATCTAAAACCAATGACACAAGCAATAAAGTAAATAATCTACTAATGATTGCCAATAGAAATGGTCAACGACTATTAAACCTTGTAAATCAGATACTAGATTTCCGTAAAATGGAATCAAATATTGCCAAGTTAAAAGTTTCTCATATAGAATTGCGTGACTTTTTCGAAGAATTATGCATTCCATTTTATCAGTATTCAGAAGAAAAAAATGTTCAGTTTCAATTAACGGTTTCAAACAGTTGCCATAAAGGTTGGATAGATGCCAATAAGTTAGAAGTCGTAACTTATAATTTATTATCTAATGCCTTTAAGTTTACTAAAGATAAAATTGATATTAATGTAGACCTTGACGAGAAAGATGAAAAGCTCATCATAAAAATAAAAGACAACGGTAAAGGTATTCCTGAAAATGAACAGTCAGAGATTTTTAAGAATTTTTATCAGATTAAATCTAAGAACAATGATAACACGGCAGGTACTGGGATAGGATTGGCTATAACGAAAAATCTGGTTGACTCACATAAAGGTAAAATAGCCGTTAAGAGTGAGGCTAAAAAATATACCATCTTTAACGTTATTATCCCTATAGCCAAGCATTTTTATGATAAAGATGAGATTGATTCAGGCCAAGCACCAATCAATTTTAAGGAGAACTACCAAGAGTTGGTGTATGAAAAAGAATTTAAAGAAGAAAATGGTTTAAATGCTATTGAAACAGATAAACCAGTGTTACTAATCGTTGAAGATAACCTGGAAATTAGAAATTTAATCGGGGATAATTTTTCCAGCAAATATGAGGTACATACAGCTGTGGATGGTTTTGATGGCTCGGATATGGCATTTGAAATTATTCCTGATATTATTATATCTGATATAATGATGCCAAAACTAAATGGCCTTGATCTGTGTAAAAGAATAAAAACTGATGAACGTACTTCTCATATTCCAATCATTCTCTTAACAGCCAGAGGATCTCATGCATTTAAAATTGAAGGGTTTGAGTTTGGGGCGGATGACTACTTGACAAAACCCTTTAGCCTGGATATTTTAAATATTCGTGTAAAAAATTTAATCAGCTCAAGAAAACTGTTGAGAGAGAAGTTTGAGAAAGAAGTTATCCTCAAACCAAAGGACATTGCTATAAATAACACTGATGAAATCTTTATTGAAAAAATTTTAAAAATCATTGAAGATAAAATGTCTGATTCTAAATTTTCCGTAAAAATATTGGCATCAGAAATTGGGATGAGTCATTCTGTATTATATAGAAAGATTATGGCACTGACTGGTCAAAATGTAAATGATTTTATTAGATCAATGAAGTTATCTCGGGCTTCTCAATTAATTTTGCAAGGAGATTATACCATTAATGAGATTAGTGATATGACGGGGTTTTCAAACCCAAAATACTTTAGTACTACTTTTAAAAAGAAATACGGAAAAACACCTACGCAATACAGAAAAGATAACTAATGAAACGAGATTTTAATTAAAAATAACTTTCACCTCACTATGGATTTTAATAAAATTCTTCTCCAAATCCACTGCGGTCATTTCTTTTGGCACGAGTACACTTTCTGTTCCAGTTAGTTTATCATTAAGAATATCTTCTTCCATTTTTGGTAATGCTAATTTCTTATTAGTAAAACT